>CAYVZP010000002.1:0-49517 GCA_964456515.1 uncultured Enterobacteriaceae bacterium | reverse complement strand
TATCAAAAGATGAAGCTATGAAAATAAAATCAGATCTAGAATCTATTGGCGCAAAAATAGATATTAAATAATAAAAAAATGGTATAAATTATTATATGATAAATGAAGATAAATTATTGTCATATACAGATAAAAAAAGATTGCGTGTAAATTTTGGAGAATGCGGGGAATATTTAAGAATTCCTCATCTCTATTATATGCAATTGAAATCGTATTATGATTTTATAAATAGAACTAGAAAAAATAAATCAAAATTGGAAACATTGTTTGAAAAAACATTTCCAATATATAGTAATAATAAAAACATTCAATTAGAATACATAAGTTATTCTTTGGGTAAATGTATATTTAATCCATTGGAATGTAAGGTGCGTGGATTAACATATTCTGCTCCATTGAAAATTAAAATACGGTTAAATAATGATACCAAATCAATTCCTGGGTGTGATAATAATATTGATGATAATAATAATAGTGGTTTAGAATCTACGGTTTCTGAAATATATATGTTAGATATACCATTAATAACAGGAAAGGGAACATTTATAATAAATGGAACCGAGCGTGTTGTTGTATCGCAGTTACATAAATCGCCTGGATTATATTTTGAAATTGATAAAGCGCGAACAAGTTCGGTGAGCAAACCTTTTTATACGGCAAAAATAATACCACTTAAAGGAGTGTGGGTGGATTTTGAATTTGATTCAAAAGATTGTATATTTATACGTATGGATAAAAAAAAAAAGGTTTATATTACAACATTGCTTAGAGCGTTAAATATAGATCGACAAGATATGTTAAATATTTTTTTAAAAAAAGTAAAAATATATTTTAAAAAACAATATATTATTATTCCATCTATGACATTAGCAAAAATAAAAAAATATAATTATCTTAGAACTAGAAAAAAATATATACGAACATCATTTAATAAAATAATTGGATGTATAATAGCCAATGATATTATTAATATTGTAACTAATAAAGTTATAATAAAAGAAAATACGAAAATAGATAATATAGTATTAGATATTATTAAAATTAATAATATTAAAATTATTTATATAACAGAGATTGATAATGAAATTTTTTCATTATATATAAAAAACACTTTAACAGCTGATACAATTAAAACAAAAACGCAGGCATTGTTAGAGATTCATAGAATATTAAGACCAGGAGAACCTGCTACAAAAGAATCTGCTAAATATACTATAAACAATCTTTTTTTTAATAAAGAAAAATATGATTTATCTAGAATTGGTAGAATAAAAATTAATGAAAAACTTAATTCAAATATTACTAAATTAATATTATCTAGACAAGATATAGTTTTAATAATAAAAAGGTTAATAGATATAAAAAATGATACAGATGTTGTAGATGATATAGATAATTTAAGTAATAGGCGTGTTAGAAGCATTGGTGAGATTATGATTAATATTTTTAAAACGTCATTTACTAGAATGGAAAAATCAATTAAAGAAAAGTTATCTGCAACAGATAATCAAAATTTAAGACCGCAAGATATAATAAATACAAAATTAATTTCCACAGCTATTAGGGAGTTTTTTTGTTCAAGTCAGTTGTCACAATTTATGGATCAAATTAATCCATTGTCAGAAATCACGCATAAACGACGTTTATCTGCTTTAGGTCCTGGCGGTTTAAGTAGAGAGCGCGCTGGTTTTGATGTTAGAGATGTTCATAATACACATTATGGCAGAATTTGTCCTATAGAAACTCCAGAGGGACCAAATATTGGTTTAATAAATTCATTGACAATATATTCTAGGATTAATAGATATGGTTTTATAGAAACACCATATTTTGTTGTTAAACAAACAGATATAACTGATGAAATTAAATATTTAACAGCTAATGATGAAAGCAATGTTGTGATAGCTCAAGCGTTTTCTAAAATTGATACAAATACTAGATTGTTAATTGGTAATCAAAATTCCTGTAGATTTAGAAATGAATTTATAGTTGCAACACATGATAGAGTGAAATATATGGATATTTCTCCTAAACAAATTATTTCTATTTCAACTTCATTAATACCATTTTTAGAACATAATGATGCAAACAGAGCGTTAATGGGGTCAAATATGCAACGACAGGCAACACCGTTGCTTAATCCTGAAACACCATTAATTGGTACTGGGATAGAAAAAATGATAGCCATGGATGTTGGTACAACTCTTCTTGCAAAAAGAGGTGGTGTTGTTAAAAATGTTGATGCTTCAAGAATAATAATTAAAGTTAATGATAATGAATTTAATTCTAATGAAACAGGTATTGATATATATAATTTAATTAAATATATTAGATCAAATCAAAACACATGCATTAATCAAAAGCCGTTAATAAAACCTGGTGAAAGAATAAATAAAAATGATATAATAGCTGATGGTCAATCTACAGATTTGGGTGAATTAGCATTAGGTCAAAATATGTTTATAGCATTTATGTCATGGAATGGTTATAATTTTGAAGATTCTATAATAATATCAGATACTATAATTAAACATAATAAATTAACAAGTATACATATAGAAGAATTAGTATGTGTGGTTCGCGATTTTAAAATGGGTGCTGAAGAAATAACTGTAGATATACCGAATATAAATACACAGTTAATTAAAAACTTAGATGAGTTTGGTATAATAAAATTAGGGTCGCATGTTAAAACTGGTGATATTATAGTTGGTAAAGTAACAAAAAAAACAGAACATCAAATAACTCCAGAGGAACGATTATTGCATGCAATTTTTGGTGAAAAAGCGTTGGATGTGAATGATACATCATTAAAAGTGCCAACTGGTATTATTGGTGCTGTTATAGATATACAAATATTTAATAGATATGGTATGGAAAAAGATAAAAAAACTTTGGAACTTGAAGATATAAAATTACAAAAAGATAAAAAAAATTATACTTATAAATTAAATATTTTAACATATGAATTAATTAATCAAATTAAAAAGTTGATAATAAAAGGTGATATAAATTTATCCGTTTGTAGTATATTGGATATGGATTTTGATACTTATAAAAAATTAAAAATTAATAATGAGAAAATTAAATGGCAAATATATTTAATTAAAATGGAATTAAATAAATTTTCTATTAAATATAAAAAAAAAATAAAACAGTTAGAAAATAAATATAAAAATGCTGATGATTTGCCGCCAGGAGTGGTTAAAATTGTAAAAGTGTCTATTGCTATGAAAAAACAGTTACAAGTAGGTGATAAATTATCTGGTAGGCATGGAAATAAAGGAGTGGTTTCAATTATTATTCCTGCCGTGGATATGCCATATTTAAAAAATGGTAAATCAATTGATGTAATATTAAATCCTTTAGGCGTGCCATCAAGAATGAACCTTGGTCAGGTTTTTGAAACTCATTTAGGATGGGCGGTTAAAGAATTGGGTGAACAAATATATTTGTTAAGTAAGAATTTTGATTTAAATTATAATAAAATCAAAGATATTTTGATAAAAATATATAATTTAAAAGTTGAGAATATTGATATTAAAAATTTTTCTAAAAATAGATTAAGGCAATTTATTAAAAATTTAAAACATGGAATACCAATAGCAACTCCTGCGTTTGATGGAATTAAAGAAAATGATATTAAAAATATGTTAAGTTTAGCAAATCTGCCAAAAACAGGTAAAATAGCATTATATGATGGTAGATCTGGATTGAAGTTTGATAATGATATAACTATAGGTTATCAATATTTAATGAAATTGAATCATTTAATAGATGATAAAATGCATGCTAGAGCAACTGGGTCTTATAGTTTAATATCTCAACAACCATTAGGTGGTAAGGCGCAATTTGGTGGGCAAAGATTTGGTGAAATGGAAGTGTGGGCCTTGGAAGCATATGGTGCGGCATATACATTGCAGGAAATGTTAACTGTTAAATCAGATGATATAACTGGTAGAACAAAAATATATAAAAATATAATAAATGGTAATTATCAAATGGATCCTGGGATTCCAGAGGCGTTTAATGTATTATCAAAAGAAATTTTATCACTTGGTTTAAATATAGAATTGGAATACGAAGAGATTTAAATTGAAAGATATATTAAAAATATTAAAAAAACAATCAGATACTGTAAACTTTAACATTGTAAGAATAAGTTTATTATCACCAGAAAAAATTTTATCAATTTCTTATGGTGAGGTGAAAAAGCCAGAAACAATAAATTATAGAACATTTAAGGCAGAGCGTGATGGTTTGTTTTGTGCAAAAATTTTTGGTCCAACAAAAAATTATGAATGTTTATGTGGTAAATATAAAAAATTAAAACATAGAGGCGTGATTTGTGAAAAATGTGGTGTTGAAGTAACGTTATCTAAAGTACGTAGAGGTAGAATGGGACATGTTGCTCTCGCAACGCCTGTTGCACATATTTGGTTTTTAAAATCATTACCATCTAAAATTAGTTTGATTTTAAATATGACACTAAAAAATGTAGAGAAAATATTATATTTTGAAGAATATATTACATCAAGTTCTGGAGCAACTTTGTTGGAAGATAATCAAATATTAAATGAAGATGATTATATTAAAACATTAAAAGAATATGGTGATGAGTTTAAAATTAAAACCGGTGGCGATGCTATACATACATTGCTTAAAAATATAAATTTATCTTTAGAATCAAATGTTATTAAAGAAGAAATAAGTAAAACAAAATCTGAAACTAAATTTAATAAATTATTACGTAGATTAAAAGTAATTACATCTTTTATAAAATCTAATAACAGACCTGAATGGATGATGTTAACAATTTTACCTATTTTGCCGCCAGATTTAAGACCACTTGTTCCATTAGATGGAGGGCGTTTTGCGTCATCCGATCTTAACGATTTATATAGAAGAGTTGTAAATAGAAATAATAGATTAAAAAAATTAATTAATTTAAATGCACCAGAAATAATAATACGTAATGAAAAAAGAATGTTGCAGGAAGCTGTTGATGCATTGTTAGATAATAATAAAAAAAGTAAGCCAATAAATGGTTTTAATAAACGTCCGTTAAAATCTTTAGCAGATATGATAAAAGGAAAGTATGGTCGTTTTAGACAAAATTTATTGGGTAAACGTGTTGATTATTCTGGTAGATCTATTATTGTTGTAGGTCCGCAATTAAAATTAAATGAATGTGGAATACCAAAACAATTGGCATTAGAATTATTTAAACCATTTATTTTTCATGAATTACAAAAACGTAAATTGTCAACAACAATAAAAAAATCAAAGAAAATTATTGATAAACAAAGTGAGCAAATATGGCAAATTTTAGAAGAAATTATTAAACAACATCCAATATTATTAAATAGAGCACCAACACTACATAGATTAGGAATACAGGCTTTTGAACCTAAATTAATAAATAGTAAAACAATACAATTGCATCCATTAGTATGTTCTGCTTTTAATGCTGATTTTGATGGCGATCAAATGGCAATACATATTCCATTGACACTGGAAGCTCAAATAGAAGCTAAGATTCTTATGATGGCAACAAATAATATATTGTCACCTTCAAATGGTGATCCTGTGATTGTTCCATCACATGATATTATTTTAGGATTACATTATTTATCTAAAACAAAAAAAATACAAGAAACATATTATTTTAAAAGTACAAATGATGTTGAAAAAGCTTATGAAATAAATTTAATAAATATTAATGATATAGTAAAATTAAAAATTAAAAATAAAATAATAAAAATTACTTTAGGTAAAATAATACTTAATAGATTAATACCTAGTGGTTTAACATTTAATATAAATAAAATAATTATAAAAAAAGACATCTCTGATTTAATTTCAGATTGTTATGTTAAATTAGGTGTAGATAAAACTATATTGTTGTTAGATAAACTTAAAACGTGTGGTTTTAAATATGCAACACAATCTGGCATTTCAATTGGAATAGATGATGTTGAAATACCAGATACAAAACCAGCATTAATTAAAGTATCTATGATGCATGTGAAAAAAATAGAAGAGCATTATTCTTTAGGATTAATAACCAAAGAAGAGAAACATAATAAAATAATTGATATATGGTCAAGATCAAGTGAAATAATAACAAAAGATTTAATGAAAATAATATCAGTAAAAAAAATAATTACTGAAAATAATGTTCTTATTATAAAAGAGTCTTTTAATCCAATTTATATGATGGCAAGATCAGGGGCTAGAGGGTCGCCTACTCAAATCAGGCAATTGGCAGGAATGAGGGGTTTGATGGCTAAGCCAGATGGATCTATAATAGAAACACCTATTATAGCTAACTTTAAGGAAGGTTTAAATATATTAGAGTATTTTATTTCAGCGCATGGAGCGAGAAAAGGTTTGGCTGACACAGCTTTAAAAACAGCTAATTCAGGATATTTAACACGCAGATTAGTTGATGTTGCACAAGATCTTGTAATTACAGCATATGATTGTAAAACTGATGATGGTTTATTTATTAAGCCAATTATAGAAGGCGGAACTGTATTGGAAGCATTATCACAAAGAGTGTATGGTAGAATAATACAAGATGATATTTTAGATGATAAACAAAATATTGTAATAAAGAAATTTTCGCTTATATGTAAAGAAAAAATGCGTATTTTGAATCAATTAAATATAGAACAAATTAAAGTAAGATCAGTAATAAAATGTAAATTATATAAAGGTATTTGTGTAAAATGTTATGGCATGGATTTAAGTACTGGTAATTTAGTAAATATAGCAGAAGCTGTTGGTACTATTGCAGCGCAATCAATTGGCGAGCCAGGAACTCAATTAACTATGAGAACATTTCATTTAGGTGGCGCAGCCTCTAAAACAAGTTTAAAAAGTTGTGTTCAAGCTAAATCGTCTGGAAGAATTAGTTATAAAAATTTAAAAACTGTAAAGCATGCACGCAGTGGTAAAATGATTTCAGTATCACATGCTGGTATAATTAAAATTGTAGATAAAAATGATAAAGAAAAAGAATATCATAAAATTCCTTATGGAGCATCTGTAATTGTTAAAAATAGAGTATATATTAAAACTGGAAAAATTATATCACAATGGGATCCACATAATTATCCAATTATATCAGAAATTGATGGGTCTGTTAATTATTTAAATTTAGTTGTTAATTTTACTGTTAAAAAAGAAACTGATAAAGTAACAGGGTTGTCAATTTTAAGAGTAATTGAGATTGATAAAAAAAAAGATTTAAATGATGAGACAAAACCATGTATTAGAATAATTAATAAACATGGTAATAATGATGTAGGTGCATTTATAAATTATTTTTTATTACCTGGAACAATATTAACAATTGGTAATAAACAATTAATTAATCAAGGTGATGTTATTGCTAAAATACCAAGAGAGGCAATTAAAACTAAAGATATAACAGGCGGATTGCCACGTGTGGCTGATATATTTGAGGCAAGAAATCCTAAAAATTCAGCTGTTTTAGCAACTGCAACTGGTAAAATTTCATTCAATAAAGCAAAAAAGGGTAAAACAATTATTATTATAGAAACAATAGATAAAATAAAACATGAAATTATAATACCAAGTTGGCAAACTCCAAATGTATTTGAAGATGAAATAATAGGTAAAGGTGAGGTGTTGGTAGATGGTGAGTATAATTTACATGATATATTAAATATACTTGGGGTTAATGAATTAACTGAATATATTAAATTAAATGTGTTAGATATATATAAAATGCAGGGTGTAAGTATAAATGAAAAACATATTGAAATAATAATTAAACAAATGTTAAAAAAAGGAATAATTTTATCACCTGGTGATAGTAATTTAATAATAAAAGATCAGGAAAATATAAATAAAATTAATAAAATTAATATGCAATTAATTGAAAAAAATAAAAAACTAATTACATATAAACAAATATTATTAGGTATAACGAAATCATCATTAACAACAGAGTCATTTATTTCTGCAGCATCTTTTCAAGAAACAACTAAGATTTTAATAGATGCAGCAATAAATGAAAAAAAAGATAGATTAATTGGGTTAAAGGAAAATGTAATTGTTGGTAAATTAATACCAGCGGGAACGGGTTTTTATAAAAAAAAAATGTATTAAAATAAATTATTATAAAAAATAGATATATTAATATAAATATAATAATATATCTATTTATTTAAAATGTTAATTATTTTTATATATATGTTTTATTTTTTTATAAATATACATATAGTATATTACATTAAGGAATAGAACATATTTTTAAAAACATGTCAGGAAAAATGCCAATAAATAAAATTAATCCACCATTAATTAAAATAAAACATAACCCTAATTTAGACATTCCATTTATTTTAATATTTGTATATATTTGTTCAAAAAACATTGTTTTAATAATTTTCAAATAATAATATGAAGCAATAACTGACATTAATACTACAAATAATGCTAATTCAAAAAATCCATATGATATTAAGCTTTTAATTACAAAAAATTTTGCAAAAAATCCAGCTGTAGGCGGAATTCCAGCTAAAGATAATAGAAATAACATCATCATAATACCCATTACAGGATAAGATAATCCAAGTCCATTTAAATCTGTTATTAAATTTGCTTCTTTTTCTTTAGAACTTAATGCAATAATTATAGCAAAGGCTCCAAGTGATGATAAAATATAAATAGAGACGTAAAATGTTATTGGTCCAAAATCACTAACATCAGATGCTGCTAAACCACAAAAAATAAAACCAACATGTGCTATAGCAGAATATCCAAGTAATCTTTTTATATTTATTTGAGATAATGCAAAAATATTACCTAAGAATAATGATATAGTACCAATAGTTATAAATAAGAATTCTAATTCTGTATTTAATACTGAAAATGTATCTATAATTAATCTATAAGCCATTCCTAGGGCAGCGATTTTTGGAATTGTGCCTATAAACATTGTTATTGTAATTGGTGATCCTTCATATACATCAGGAACCCACATATGAAATGGCACTGCGCCAAATTTAAATACTAATCCTGCAATAATAAAAGCTAAACCATATTGTAAAGTTATATTAGAAAACACTTCTTCGTTTATAATAATTTGATTTATTAATTTAAAATCTATTGTACCGGTCATACCATAAACCAAAGATACTCCAAATAAAAAAATGCCGGATGCTATAGATCCCATTATAAAATATTTCATTGATGCTTCAGATGAAACGGCACTTTTATTCATGATTATTAATGAATATAAGGGTAATGATAGCAATTCTAAGCCTAAATATAATGTTAAGAAAGTACCGCTGGATACCATGATCATCATGCCTAATATTGATAGTAAACATAAAACAAAATATTCACCTTTAAATAAATCAATATATTTAAGATATTCTTTAGAATATAAAAATATACAAAAACCACCAATTGCTATTATAAATTTAAATAATACGCTATAAAAATCAGAAACAAATGCTCCATAAAACAGTGTGCAACGTGGTGTGGTGATTAAATAAAAAGATATAAATATAACACTTAATATAGTTATTTGTGACAAATAATAAATAATATTTTTTTTAGCTTTAGATATAAATAAATCTAAAATTAAAATAAAACATGCCATCACAGAAATTATTATTTCTGGTAACATTACAATTAATCCAGTATACATATTTAAATACCTAAAAAACTTTTGATTGCATTATTTGATAAACTAAATGTTCAATAGATGGATGTATTAAATCCAAAAGTGGTGCTGGCCATATACCAAAAAGAATAATTAAAAAAGCTAATAAAAATAAAGGATATTTTTCATGCCATATTACATCAGTTAGTTTAAATATATCAGAATTAATAATTTTCCCAAAAATTACTCTTTTATACATCCATAAATTGTATGTTGCGCCTAAAATTAATGTTAATCCTGCAAAAAAAGCATATAGATAATTTACTTTAAATGCTGTTAGTATTATTAATAATTCTCCGACAAAACCAGATGTTCCGGGCAGTCCAGAGTTAGCCATAATAAAAATCATAAATAATGATGCAAAAACTGGCATCTTATGAGCAACTCCACCATATTTAGCAATTAATTTTGTGTGTAATCTATTATATAAAATGCCAACACATAAAAACATAGCGCCTGAAACAAATCCGTGTGATATCATTTGCATCATTGCGCCTTCAACGCCTATAATTGCTTCTCTAAAGTATTCAGAATTAAAATTAAATGAAAAAACTAAAAAACATCCTAATGTTACAAAACCCATGTGTGAAATGGATGAATATGCAATCAATTTTTTTATATCTTGTTGAACAATTGCAACTAACCCTATATAAACTATTGCTATAAATGATAAAATAATAATAATATCTGAAAATATTAAACAACCATCTGGAACAATTGGTAATAAAAATCTAATTATGCCATATCCACCAACTTTTAAAGTTATTGCTGCTAATATTATAGATCCACCAGTAGGTGCTTCAACATGTGCATCAGGTAACCATGTATGAACTGGCCACATAGGTACTTTTATTGCAAATGTAAATAACATTCCCCAAAATAAAATTTTTTGTTGACTAATAGATAAATAAATAGATTGAAATTTTAATATAGAAAATGTTATTTCACCGCTATTAAAATATAATACATAATGTAAATAAATTAATGATATTAAAAAAAACACTGAACCAAGGAATGTATAAATAAAGAATTTAATTGTAGCATAAATTCTGTTAACCCCACCCCATATGCCAATTATTAAAAACATTGGAATTAACATTGATTCAAAAAATACGTAAAATAAAATAGAATCCAGTGAGGCAAACACTCCACATACTAATCCTTGCATTATTAAAAAATAAGCATTATATTGATTAACATATTTATTAATAGAATTATAGGAGAAAATTATAACAATAAATGTCATTAAACATGTTAATATAATTAATGGCATGGAAATGCCATCAATACCTAAGGTATAAAATATACCTAGATTTGATATCCATGCTTTATTTTCAAGTAATTGCATTTCCCATAACCCTGGCTTGAATTCTAAATATAATAAATAACATAAATACAATGAAAAAATGGATGTTATTAAAGAAAAATTTTTAGCAATAAATTTTTTTTTATCATTGTTAAAAATTAACATTAAACATCCAATAATAATTGGTAACCAAATTATAAAACTTAATAAAGGTATATTTAAAAACATACTATTTTCCAAAATTGTTTACGTTACATTAGATGATAAAGCGAATAATAATAATACAAAACCAGTTATCATTATATAAACATAATTATATAATCTTCCTGTTTGTATGTTTCGCATAAATTTAGATAAATATTTAAACATTAATGGAATACCATTAACAATTAATTTATCTATTAAAAAAACATCGCCAATTTTCCATAAAATTTTACCACAAAATTTTACACTATTAGCTAAAATATATTGATTAAATGTATCAAATCCATATTTATGAATTAATATGATATATATTAAATTTAATTTTTGTTTTATTTTATCAGTAAGTTTAATATTAATAGAATATAAATACCAGGCACTTAACATTCCAGATATACTAATTAAAAATGTTGGTGCTGTAAATCCATGAAAAAATAAATGTTTACTATTATGTAAATCATTTAAAATTCTATTTAAAAAATCGAGATCTTTAACAAAGATTGATAAACTAAAATAACCATTGATTATATAATCAAATAACATCCATCCAGAAAATAAGGCAAAAAATGCTAAAAATACAAGTGGAAGTGTAATAACCCATGAGCATTCTTTTATTACACCAAGTTTTTTATCAAGTCTATTATTAGTATGAAAAACTAACAGAAACATTCGAAATGAATAAAATGATGTAAAAAATATAGCTGTTATTAAAAAATAATAAGCAATATTTGAATATGGTAATGTTGATAATTTAATTGATTCAATAATTAAATCTTTTGAAAAAAAACCGGAGAATCCAGGAAAACCACATAAAGCTAAACTACCTATTAACATAGTATAATATGTTATAGGCATATATTTTTTTAAACCGCCCATTTTACGTATATCTTGTTCATGATGTAAAGCTACTATAACTGATCCAGCTCCTAGGAAAAGCAAGGCTTTAAAAAATGCGTGTGTAATTAAATGAAACATGGCGGCAGAATAAGCGGATACACCTAATGCTGCAACCATTAAACCTAATTGAGATAATGTAGAATATGCAACAACTCTTTTAATATCATTTTGTACAATGCCTAACAACCCCATAAAAAAACATGTTATTGTTCCAATAAATAAAATGAATATTAATGCTGTTTGTGAATATTCAAAGATTGGAGACATTCTTGAAACCATAAATATTCCGGCGGTAACCATGGTTGCTGCATGAATTAAAGCAGATATTGGAGTTGGTCCTTCCATTGAATCAGGTAACCATATATGTAATGGTATTTGTGCAGATTTGCCCATTGCACCAATAAATAGACAGATGGAAATAAATGTAACAGCTGAGACTGAATCGAAGTATGAAAATGTATTTAATAAATTTGAATTATCAATAATTAGTTTATTTACATTGTCAAATACTTCTTTGTAATTGAATGTTCCAAAACAACAAAAAATTGCAGCTATTCCAAGTAAAAATCCTAGATCGCCAATTCTGTTTACAATAAAAGCTTTCATATTAGCAACGATTGCTGTTTCTCTGTTAAACCAAAATCCTATTAATAAATATGATGCTAGCCCAACAGCTTCCCAGCCAAAAAACAATTGAATGAAATTATTTGATGACACCAACATTAACATAGCAAATGTAAAAAATGAAATATATGAAAAGAATCTATTATAACCAGTATCACCTGTCATATAGCCAATAGTATATATATGAATTAATAAAGAAATGAATGAAACAACAAATAACATAATTGCTGTTAGTCTATCTATTAAAAAACCTATTTCAAATTTTACGTCGCAAACATTACCCCAAGTATATAATGTTGTTTCAAATATTTGAATATTTTGAAATGAATACATATATAATACTTTTAATGATAATATACTTGATACAAACATCATAAAAATAGTTATAAAATGTGCAAATTTGTTATTTATTATTCTACAATTTAATCCAACAACTAAAGAACTAAATAATGGAGAAAAAACTATTATTAAAATATACGTATTTAAAAACTCCACAAAATTACCCCTTTAAAATATTCATTCTTCTAACACTTACAGTTCCACGATTTCTAAAAATTATAACTAAAATAGCTAAACCTATAGCAGCTTCAACTGCTGCAACAGCTAATATAAAGAAAACAAAAACCTGGCCTGTATAATCGCCAAGAAATCTAGAAAAAGCTATAAAATTTGTATTAACGGCTAATAATATAAGTTCTATACACATTAATAAAATTATAATATTTTTTCTATTAATAAAAATACCGGTTAATCCTATGACAAATAGCACAGAACTAAACATTAAAAAATTAGATAAAACAATCATAAAGATCCTTAAAATTAAAATATATCATTTTTTTTTTGAATTAATTTTATTCTGTTTTCTGATTTTATATTTATTTGTACAGATACATCTTGATTTAGTCTATTTTGTTTACCTCTAAAAGATATTGCTATAGCTGCAACCATACCAACTAATAATAATAAACCAGCAATTTCAAAAACAAATAAATGTTTTTTATATAATAATAGGCCTAATATTTTAACATTGCTAACAGTTCCTTTTATTTCTGGTATAATAATATCTGCTCCATAGGTATAAGGATTCATTAATGATAATAATACAATTAACATTGATATTGATGTAAAAATTATAATAGGTGAGTATTCTGATATACCTATATTTTTAATTTCAAATTCTTGATCTATCATCATAACTACAAATAAAAATAAAACCATAACAGCACCAACGTAAACTAAAATTAAAGTGATGGCTAAAAATTCTGCTTCTAATAAAATCCATAAACACGCAGTTGATACAAATGATAATATTAAAAATAAAACAGATTTCACAGTATTTTTAGATAATACTACTAATATAGATGAAAAAATAGATATGCTAGCAAAAATATAAAAAAAAATACTTTGCATAAAATCTCCTTTTTAAATTTTTTGAATAATTATTTATAAATAGAATCATTTTTTTTCATTTTATAAATTTCTGATTTATATTGATCGCCAATAGCTAATAATTTGTCTTTAGTAATTACACAACTATTTCTATCGTAAAAACAATATTCATATATTTCAGTTTGTACTATAGAATCAACAGGACAAGCTTCTTCACAATAACCACAAAAAATACATTTAAATAAATCTATTTCATATTTAATTGTACGTCTGGACCCATCGCTACGTTCAGATGTTTCTATAGTAATAGCTTTAGCAGGACATACAATTTCACATAATTTACATCCAATGCAACGTTCCTCACCATTTTCATATCTCATTAACGCGTGTAATCCTCTGAATCTATTGGATTTTGGTATTTCTTCTTCTGGATACATAATTGTAATTTTTTTTCCAAAAAAATGTTTCAATGTTATAGCTAATCCTTGAAATATTTCAATGAGTAAAAAACTTTTTAAAATTCTTTTAAAAAAACTAAACAAAAAAAACCTCCAAATAACATTATATAAATTTAATAACAATTCCTACAACAAATATCCAAAGCAATGTTATTGGTATAAAAATTTTCCATCCCAATCGCATGATTTGATCATATCTGTATCGCGGAAAGGTTGCTCTAAACCATAGAAAACTAAATATAAAAAAACATGATTTTAAAATTAACCAAAGAACAGCGGGTACATATTTAATATATTCAAATATATCAGATGGTATAGGTGATAACCAACCTCCAAAAAACATAATAACACATAAAAAAGAAACTAAGATCATGTTAGCGTATTCAGCTAAAAAGAATAAAGCAAATCGCATTCCACTATATTCAACATGAAAACCAGCAACTATTTCTGATTCACCTTCCACGACATCGAACGGGGCTCTATTTGTTTCAGCAACAGCTGAAATCCAATAAATAATAAATAATGGAAACAATGGTAACCAATACCAGTTAAACAAACCTCCATCTTGTGCTAAAACAATGTCTTTTAAATTCATACTTTTAGATAACATTAATACACCTACAAAACAAAAACCCATTGCTATTTCATATGAAATGGTTTGAGCTGCAGATCGTAATGCACTTAATAATGCATATTTAGAATTAGTGGCCCATCCAGCAATTATAATTCCATAAACACTTAATGATGTCATGGCTAATAAAAATAATAATCCAATATCAAGATCAGCTATCATGAATGTTTCATTAAATGGAATAACTGCCCATGCCGTTAAACTTGGTCCTAAAACTAATATTGGTGCCATCATATATAAATATTTATTAGCTTTAGCTGGAATAATCAGTTCTTTGAATAACAATTTTATTGCATCAGCAAATGGTTGTAAAAGACCATATTTACCAACTCTATTTGGTCCAGTTCTATCATGCATAAAAGCAATGACTTTTCTTTCTATATAAGTAAGATAGGCAACACCTAACATTAAAGGAACAACAATACATATAATTTTAATCAATGTAAATATAATACCAATTATAATATTTAAACCCATAACAATAACACCTCTTATATAATATTTATACTTTTTCAAAACTAATAGATTTATATGGAAATAAGAATGCTCTATTATCTAATACATTATTGCTATTAAGTGCAATAGAATTATTAGACATATTTTTATCGATAAATACATTGTATTTAATTTTTTGTTTATCATATAATAAAAAAATTAAATTGTTATTTAATTCCATTTTTTTATATGTTGTTAAATTTATTTTAATAATATTTTTATGTTTAATATCTATTTTTTGTAATGCTTTAGCCCTTCTAACCAGTGAATCGTTAGTATAGTTAGAAATTATTGGAATAAATGTTAAATTAGCATCAATTTCACTTTTAAAATTACTTGACGTGATAATTTGCCAATTAAGCTTATTTTTGAATCCACATTCAATTTTGATTTCTTTTAAAATATCTTCTACATTATTATAATAAAAGCCGGAATAATTAAATTTTTTTGCAAGTAAATTAATTACTTCCCATCCGTTTTTTATATTATAATCAAATGATACTGCAGATGAAAATGTTTGTAAAATACCAGACATGTTAATAAATGTGCCGGAATTTTCATATGATAAAGAAATGGGTAATATAATATTAGCTGTCTCTAATAATTGTTTACTTTTAAAAGATGTAAAGGATAAAACGAAGTCAGCTTGCATTAAACTATTAATAATATGATTTGAATATAAGGAATCGAACTCTACTTCTAATCCAAACAAAATATATGATTTAAGTTTTTTTGAAAACATATCAAAAGCATTTAATCCATTTGTATTTAATATGTTTTTGCCTCCAGGTAATCTATGTGGAATAAATCCTGTTAACCATGCTCCAGCGAAATTACATCCATCATTAATAATACCTAGGTTAGATTTAATTAATTTAGATAAAAATGTGCAAATAGACACTATTTTTGAATAATCAGGGCTGGAAACAACAAATGATCCTAATAAAATTAAACTGTTTTTAGATGAAATTAAATGATCAGATATTTTTTTATATTTATTTAAATTGTTTAAATTGTTTAAAGATGTAAAAATGTTATTAAAATTAAAATTGTTTTTGATTTGATCAGAACATAATTTTACAATTGATAATAATATTTCTAAAAAATCTTTTGGATTAACTATAATTTTTTCATTTAATGGCATTGAAAATGTAAAATCTATTGGATTTAAAACAATAATTTTTCCGCCATTATTTATGATCTTACGTAATTTTAGTCCTATTATTGGCTGTTCTTTAATAATATCGCTTCCGATAATAAAAACTGTATCAATTTTATCTATATCATTTAAATTTAAATCTAATCCAGGAAAAATAGGAAATTGGTTTTCTAATTTAAAGTCTAATTGTCTAAATCTATGATCTAGGTTATTAGATCCAAAACAGCGTAATAATTTTTGTAAAACATATAATTCTTCTAATGTGGAATTAGGTGACGCTAAACAACCAACATTGTTTGCTCCAAATTTGTTTTTTATATCAAGTAATTTTGAAATAGTATAATCAATGGCTTCATTCCATGATATTTTAATCCATTTATCATTTTTTTTAATCATAGGATGTTTAATTCTATCATCACTATATAACCCTTCATAACTAAATCTATCTCTATCAGATATCCATGATTCGTTTAATGAATCATTTTTTTTAGGAACTATTCTAATTACTTTATCTCTAAAAACATGAACATATATATTACTGCCAATACTATCATGACAACTTATAGATGGTTTTTGAGTTAATTCCCATGGTCTATATTTAAATTTAGATGGTTTTGCTGTAAGTGCTCCAACTGGACATAAATCGATAATGTTACCAGATACTTCAAATGATAAATGTTTTTTTAAAAAAACAAATATTCTAGAACTATCACCTCGATTTATTATACCAAGTTCTTCTACTCCAGCGATTTCTGAACAAAATCGTACACATCTACTACATAAAATGCAACGAGTGACATCTGTTGAAATTAATGATCCTAAATTATAATCTTCAAACGCACGTTTTTTTTCAATAAATCTAGATGATGAGCATCCGTATCCAATAGCTAAATCTTGTAATTCACATTCACCGCCTTGATCACATATAGGGCAATCTAAAGGGTGATTAATTAATAAGAATTCCATTACAGATCTTTGCGCATTTATAACTTTTGTTGTGTTAGTTAATATTTTCATGCCATCCATGACAGGTGTGGCGCAGGCTGGTAATAATTTTGGCGCCTTTTCAATCTCAACTAAACACATTCTACAATTAGCTGCAATAGATAATTTTTTATGATAACAAAATCGTGGGATATATATACCTACAGCATCAGCCACTTCTATTACCTTCAAGCCTTTTTTTACACTAAAATTTATGCCATCTATATTAATTTTTGCTACAGAAGTATCAATAATACCCATTTTAACGCCTTATAACTTTACAAATTACTATTATTTATTTTTTCTATATAATTTTCAAATTCATATCTAAAATATTTTATAAAACTTTGAACAGGCATGGCAGCAGCATCTCCAAGAGCGCAAATAGTTCTACCACATATATTTGAAGCAACGGAATCTAATAAGTCTAAATCAGATATACTACCATTTCCTTTAACAATTCTGTCTAAAATTTTGTATATCCAATTAGTACCCTCTCTACAAGGAGTGCATTGCCCACAAGATTCTTCAGCATAAAAATAAGATATTCTATGTAAAGCTTTAACCATGCATGTTGTATTATCCATAATAATAACAGCGCCAGATCCAAGCATTGAGCCAGCGTTTTTCATAGAATCATAATCCATGTCAAGTTTTGTTATAATACTTGCTGGTAAAATTGGTGATGATGATCCTCCTGGAATGACAGCTTTTAATGATTTGCCATTTTTTATACCACCAGCTAATTGTAATAATTTAGTAAATGATGTTCCAAGTGGAATTTCATAATTTCCTGGGTTCTTAACATGCCCAGATATACTAAATATTTTACATCCGCCGTTATTTGGTTTTCCTAATTCTAAATGCCATTTACCACCTTTTTCTAAAATGACTGGTATAGATGCGTATGTTTCTGTATTATTTATATTAGATGGTTTGCCATAAATACCATAATTTGCAGGAAATGGTGGTTTGAATCGTGGTTGACCTTTTTTACCTTCAATGGATTCCATTAATGCTGTCTCTTCACCACAAATATATGCCCCTGCGCCTAAAACATTATATAAATTAAACTCAAGACCGCTATTTAATATGTTTGTTCCAAGTAAATTTGCATCATATGCTTCTGTTAATGCATTTTCTATTACGTGCATTTGATCATAAAATTCTCCGCGCATATAATTGTATCCTATAGTAGCTCCCATAACATATCCTGCTATAATCATTCCTTCAATTAATTGATGTGGATTATATTTTATAATATCTTTATCTTTAAATGTTCCAGGTTCACCTTCATCAGAATTGCATACAATATATTTTTGACCTTTAAGATTTTTAGGTATAAAACTCCATTTTAATCCTGTTAAAAAACCAGCACCACCTCTACCTCTTAATGCAGATAATTTAATTTCATTAATTATATCAATAGGATTGGTTTTGTCTTTTAAAATACGTTTTAAAGAACTATAGCCACCAATTGATAGATATGTTGAAATATGTGATGGATTTTTTAAATTAATTGTTCTATAACATACTTGATTAATTAACATAAAATTTACTCCAAACCATCTAAAATATAATTAATTTTATCAATAGTTAAATTTTCATAATATTTTTCACCTATAAGCATTACAGGGGCGCCACCACATGCAGCTAAACATTCTGCTTTTTTTAATGTAAATTTTTTATCATTTGTTGTTTCATTAAAATTAATGGATAATTTATTTTTTATATAATTAACTAATTCATCTGATCCACATAACATACATGATATACTTATGCAAAAATATATTTTATATTTACCAACTTCCTGTAAATCAAACATACTATAAAATGTTGCTACTTCATACGCGTATATAGCTGGAATGTTTAAATAATTAGCGACTGCTGAAATTAATCTTTCTGTTAAATAACCACCATTTTCTAATTGAACCATTTTTAGAATCTCTATAACAGCAGACCGTTTTTTATTTGTAGGAAATTTTGTTATCCAACCATCACATTTATTTAAAGTATCTTTAGAAATTAAATTTTTAAGTTTATCAGACATATTATCTATCCATATCTCCTAAAACTATATCTAATGTGCCAATTATAGTAACTAAATCAGCTAACAAGTGTCCACGACACATTTCATCTATTGCAGATAAATGAACATAACTTGGGGCTCGCATTTTAATTCTGTATGGTTTATTAGATCCATCAGATACTATATATATACCAAACTCACCTTTAGGTTGTTCAGTTTTAGCATAAACTTCTCCTTCAGGTACAATATAGCCTTCTGAAAAATATTTAAAATGATGAATCAATGATTCCATGGAGTTTTTCATATCCATTCTTAATGGAGGACATATTTTACTGTTTTCAATCATTACAGGTCCAGGATTGTTATTTAGCCAGGTTATACACTGTTTAATAATATTATTAGATTCTCGCATTTCAGCAACGCGAACTAAATATCTATCATAACAATCACCATTAATGCCAACAGGAATTTTAAAATCCATTTGATTATAAACAGCGTATGGTTCTTTTTTTCTAAGATCCCATTCAATGCCAGACCCTCTTAACATAGGTCCAGAAAAACCTAAATTTAATGCTCTGTCTGGTGATACCACTCCAATGCCAACGGTTCTTTGTTTCCAAATTCTATTATCTGTTAATAATGTTTCATATTCATCTACATTTTTAGGAAATCTATCAACAAAATCTGATAAAAAATCTAAAAAAGATCCATCTCTATTGTAATTTAATAGTTTTAATCGTTTTTCATTAAAATTTTTATTTTTATATTTAGGCATTGTGTCTGGTAAATCTCGATAAACGCCGCCTGGCCTATAATAAGCAACATGTAATCTTCCACCTGTAACAGCTTCATAGCAATCCATTAAATCTTCACGTTCTCTAAAGCAGTAAAGAAATAATGCCATGGCACCAACATCAAGGGCATGTGCGCCTAACCATAATAAATGATTTAATATACGTGTGATTTCATCAAACATTGTTCTAATATATAAAGCTCTAACAGGTGGTGTTATTCCTAATAATTTTTCTACAGCAATAACATAAGCATGTTCATTAGACATCATTGAAACATAATCTAATCTATCCATGTATCCAACATTTTGTGTATAAAGATTATTTTCACAAATTTTCTCTATACTACGATGCAATAAACCTGCATGAGGATCAACTTTTTTAATAACCTCTCCATCTAAATCAAGCACAAGTCTCATAACTCCATGCGCAGCAGGATGTTGAGGACCAAAATTAATTTTATAATTATCTATATTATTCATTTTACTTAATTTAAATACTATTTATAACGAAAATCTTTTCGTATAACTTTAGGAGTATTTATAATACGTTTAATTGAAGCAGCTTCTCGAATGATTTTGCCTTTATTTTCATCATATCTTATTTCATATTTACCAGTTAAAGGAAAATCTTTTCGTAATGGATGTCCTTCAAAACCATAATCTGTTAATATTCTTATTAAATTTGGATGACCTAAAAAAATAATACCAAATAAATCATATATTTCTCTTTCATGCCAATTTGCTGTAGACCATAATTCAACAACTGATGGAACACACATGTTTTTAAGAGTTGTGAATACACGTATTCTAAGCCTAAAATTAAAATGATGTGATAATAAATGATATGATACACAAAATCTGTTTTTCATATATAATGAATAGTTTAAATCATTTTTATGTGCCCTGCTAAAACCGTCATTTGTTGATTCTATGGTTTTCCAATAATTTTTACCATAATCTAAATAGTCTACGCCGGAAATATCTGATAATGAAGCGAATTTTAATTTATCATTAGTTATTAAAAAATCACATAATTCAAATAAAATATTTTTATCAGCATTTATTGTAAGATCATCAACATTATGTGTTGTGAAAGAAATGTTGTTAGCAAATTTGTTGCCTATAATTTTTTTAATATAATTTAATTTCACGATTATACCTTAATCTTTCTAGCTAGAGTATTTGTTCTTTTAATTTTTTCTTGTAATTTTAAAATGCCATATATTAGTGCTTCAGGTGTTGGTGGGCATCCAGGTACATAAACATCAACAGGTACAATTCTATCACATCCTCTGACAACAGAATAACTATAATAATAATAACCACCACCATTTGCGCATGATCCCATAGAAACAACCCATTTAGGTGATGGCATTTGATCATATACTTTTCGTAATGCAGGTGCCATTTTATTTGTTAATGTTCCTGCGACTATCATAAGATCTGATTGTCTTGGGCTTGGTCTAAAAATAATGCCAAAACGATCTAAATCAAATCTAGATGCACCAGTTTGCATCATTTCAACAGCGCAGCATGCTAATCCAAACGTCATTGGCCATAACGAGCCAGTTCTAGCCCAGTTTATAACATAATCAATTTTTGTTGTTACAAAACCATTAGCTTTTAATTTACCATCTATTCCCATTCCAAAGCTCCTTTTTTCCATTCATAAATAAAACCTATAGTTAAAATGAATAAAAATATACCCATAGCAAAAAATCCAGACAGTCCAATTAAATCAATGCAAACAGCCCATGGAAACAAAAACACTATTTCTAAATCAAATATTATAAATAATATACCAACAAAATAAAATTTAATATTAAATTTCATTCTAGAATCATCAAATGGTTCAAAACCACATTCATATGGAGTTAATTTTTCTTTATTAACGTTTTTAGGACCTAAAATACTACCTAAAATAATAGGTACTAAACCAAACATAAAGCTAAAAATAAGAAATATAAAAACTGAAACATAAAGATTTATCATAACTTATTATCTCCTGGAAATATAATTATTAATCATTTTACTAAAAATAATTTAATAAATCTAGATAATAATTTAAATCAAAAATTGACTATTTAATAATATAAATTACGATTTTATTCTTAAATTAGATATTACATCAATAGATAATAATTTATCAAATAAACCATCGTTTATTTTAATAAATCCAAGAAACGCTATCATTGATCCGTTGTCTGTACAATATCTGTTAGGTAAAACATAAAGCATGATATTGAAAGCATCTGTTAAATTTAATAATGACAATCTTAATGATTGATTAGCGGAAACACCTCCAGCTAAAATAATACTAGTAATGTTATAATAGTGTAGTATTTTTTTACATTTATAGTTTATCATATCAATTATAGTGTTTTGAAAATTATATAATAAATTAGATATATTTGTTTTATGATTTTTTTTTCTGTATATTTCAGTTTTTAAACCACTAAAACTAAAATCATAACAATTTGATTTCTGTAATGATTTTGATAAATTTAAATTTATGTAGTTAAATTTATAAGGTAATTTTTTTTCTAAAGAAGCTCCATTTGCTGGATTTAAATTTAATAATCTTGCTATTTTATCAAATGCTTCACCAACCCCATCATCTAACGTTTCTCCAAATAATATAAATTTATCATAATTAATCATTTGTAATAAAATTGTATGTGCTCCAGATACTAATATTATAAGTGCTGGAAATTTAATATTTTTATGATAAATAAAATTTAATAAAATGTGTGCTTCAAGATGATTGACCCCAATAACAGGTATTTTTAAAAAACAACCTAAAGCTTTAGCAACGCTGGCTCCAATTAAAAGCGGGCCTTTTAATCCAGGGCCTTTTGTGTATGCTATTACATTAATAGTATTAATATTTATATTTATGTTTTTTAAAACAAATAAAATAATATTAAAAATTTTTTTTAAATGATCTCTGGACGCTAGTTCTGGAATTGTGCCGCCATAATGTGTGTGACATTTTTGTGTGAAAATATATTCTGATAAAATACCTTTAGTATTATTAAATAAACTTATAGCAGTTTCATCACATGATGTTTCCAGTCCTAAAATTAATAAACCTTTATTCATATCTTTAATTTTTTTTTTATTTCTTATATAATTAATATAAATTTTATATAAAAAGAAAAAACATGCCAAGTATAATAATAAAAGAAAATGAATCAATAGATTTTGCTATACGTAGATTAAAACGATCAGTGGAAAAAGCTGGATTACCAAAAGAATTAAGACGACGTGAGTTTTATGAACCGCCATCTAAAATAAAAAAAAGAGAAACTGTGTCAGCAAAAAAACGATTATTAAAAAGAATAATACGTGAAAAAACATTAGGAAAAAAAAATAAAAAGCATTTCAGGGTAATATAACATGTTAAATGATAGTGAAAATATTATAAATATAATTGCATCATATTTAAAATTGGAAAAAAAAGGTAAACATTATTTCACATTATGTCCATTTCATGTTGAAAAAACGCCATCTTTTATGGTAAATGAAAAAAGTCAACGGTATTATTGCTTTGGGTGTAACAGAGGTGGTAATGCTATAACTTTTTTAATGGAATATAAAAAATTTAGATTTAAGGTTGCAGCTAATATTGTTAATAAAAATAAAAATAAAAATAAAAATAAAAATGTTTTTATTAAACATATGTTAAAACCAGAATTAATTATATTAAATTATTTAGCAAGGCAGTATCATATTAATTTAAAGAAAAAAATGCATTTAAAGTATATAGATATATTTTTAAAAAAAAGGTGCATTACATTGGATTTAATAAATAGGTATGGACTTGGACTTGCGCCCGATTCGTGGAGCGGGGTCCTTAAAATGTTTAGATCAGATCGATGTAAAAAAGAGATGCTAATAAAAATAGGAATGATTGTTAAAAAAAGTAATCATGAATATGATAGATTTAGAAATAGATTAATGTTTCCAATTAGAAATATTGAAGGATTTGTTATAGGATTTGGTGGAAGAAATTTTGATAACAAAAAACCCAAATATATAAATTCAATAGAATCGAAAGTTTTTTCTAAACGAAATGAATTATACGGCATTTATGAAGTATCATTAAATATTTATAATACAATCATTCTTGTTGAAGGTTACATGGATGTAATAACAATGTATAAAAATAATATTAAAAATGTTGTAGCTATTTTAGGTACTAATTTTACAACCGAGCAATTTAAATTATTGCAAAAGACGTATAAAAGAATAATATTTTGTTATGATAATGATGTTGCTGGAAATTATGCATCTGTAAATACAGCAAAAAAATTAATTAAGTATTTAGATCAAGATGTTTTCATTGGATTTATTTTTATACCAAAAAATTTAGATCCTGATACATTTTTGAATATGGATACTAAATATAATAGAAATATATTTATTAATATAATAAAAAATCCGATATATATACTTGATTTAATTTTTATACATTTTAAAAATTATTTAAATATTAATAATATATATAATAATATTATAATTATGAATAAAATACATTTTTTATTAAAACAGTTAAAAAGTAAACATTTAAAAAAATTAATATTAAAATATTTTCAAATAAAATTAAATCAACAAAAAACATGCATTAATAATAAAAATATATTAACATTACCAATAAAAATATGTTTAATTTTATTAAAAGATATTAGTTTAATTCAATATATAAATGTTAATAAATTAATATGTGATAAAAATGAGCCTGATTTAATAATATTATTCCAGTTAATAAATTTAATAAAAAACAAAAAAGACATTAATAAAGATAGTACCATTATGATAATATTAAAAAAATATTATTATTTTTATAAATTAATAAACAAATATCCTAAAATTATTATAAAAGATAAATTTATATATATGTTACATAAAATTAAAATTAATTTATAAAAAAAATAATATAATATAATATAATCTAATTAATAATAATAATTATATGAAAAAAATAAACGCAAAAAACAGTAATATAAAAACTATAAATGGTACAACATTTGTTTCATCTAATGATAATTATTTATCTAAATATAAAGATTCTGTTAAAATATATATGAAAGAAATGGGTACTATAGATTTATTAACACGTAAGGGTGAAATTGTAATAGCAAAAAAGATAGAAGCTGGTTTAAAAAAAATAATTAAAACATTTGCAAAGTACCCTAAAATGTTAAATATAATTTTAGAAGATTATACTAAAATAAAGGCTGGGTGTATGAAGTTTTCAGACATGATAATAGGGTTTTATGAAACAGAAGAATTTTATGTTAGAAAAAAATATATGAAAGCTGATGATTCGGATTATGATTTAGATATTTATTTTGATAATACTAAAATTAAACAAATTTTTAATAAATTAATGTATTTAATACCTGAAGCACAATATATTGAAACATTATATGGTAGAACACATGTGGTTACTAATAATATATTTAAAAAATTATCAATAATATTAACATCATTTAAATGGGCTTTTTTATTTTTAGATAAATTAACTGATTCAGTACATAATTTGTTGAGTGAAATTAAAATCCAAGAAAAAATTATAATAAACATATGTATCAATAAATGTAATGTGCAAAAAGTTTTTTTTATGCATTATTTTTTTAAAGATGAAACAAATAAGTCATGGGTTTCTCAGTGTAGAAATAGTATAAATGTAAATATTAAAATGATAAATAAATATACAAATAATATTATTTTAGCACAAAATGAATTATCATTGTTTGAAAAAAAAACGGGATTAAAAATATTTGAATTAAAAAATTTAAATAAATATATGTCGATAGGTGAGTTTCAAGCTAAAATGGCTAAAAAATCTGTTGTGGAAGCGAATTTACGGTTAGTAATCTCAATAGCTAAAAAATATGTAAATAGAGGGTTGCAGTTTTTAGATTTAGTACAGGAAGGTAATATTGGATTAATGAAAGCTGTTGATAAATTTGAATATAGAAAAGGATATAAATTTTCAACGTATGCTACATGGTGGATAAGACAAGCTATTACACGATCAATAGCAGATCAGGCTAGAACAATTAGAATTCCGGTTCATATGATTGAAACAATAAATAAATTAAATAGAGTAACAAGACAATTAATTCAAAAAAATTGTAAAGAAGTTAGAACATATGATTTAGGTAAATATACTGGAATGCCTGAAGATAAAGTAATTAAAATAATGAAAGTGTCAAAGGATCCTGTGTCTATGGAAACTCCAATAGGTGATGATGAGGATTCTTGTATAGGTGATTTTATAGAAGATAAGTCTATAGAAACACCATTAATGTCGGCTGAAAATGGTAATTTAAAAGCGGCAATATCTATAATATTAGAAAAATTAACGCCAAGAGAATCAAAGGTGTTGATGATGCGTTTTGGTGTTGGTATGAATTCTGATCATACGTTAGAGGAAATAGGAAAACAGTTTGATGTTACACGTGAAAGAATTAGACAGATAGAAGCTAAGGCATTGAGAAAATTACGAAATCCTAATATAATAAAAAATCTTAAAGATTTTTTATCGTAAAAAAATTTAAATAGTTATTTAAATTAAATTATTTTTATATTAATATATAGATATACGGGTTTGTAGCTCAGTTGGTTAGAGCAGGAGACTCATAATCTCTTGGTCGCAGGTTCGAGTCCTGCCAGACCTAGTAATAAAATTGTACTAGAATGTTAAAACATATTAATAATAAAGATATAGTATGTGATATGGATGGTAAAATTCTTTATATCAATAATACATTTAAGCAAATTTTAAATATACACAATTTTAATCAAAAAAGAATATTTAATATAATACACTCAAACGACATTATTTTTTTTATCAAAAAATATACTGATTTTATAAATCATAAATCATTAATATTAGTAGAAAATGTATTATTAATAAATAAACAACATGTTATATTAGAACTTACAAAAACAGATGAGGGTATTAATATACAAATAATGCCAAACGTTGCGCAGGTAACAATTAAATCTACTATTAAATTAGCATTTCATACACTTGAGAAAATTATATTTATAACACGTAGCAAGTTTATTATAGGTAGTGTTATTCCGTTTATTTTTAGTATATTTTGGTCTGTATATCGATATAATGAAATATCGTATTTTTTTTTAATATTAACGTGCGTGGCAGTGATTTTATTGCATGCTGCAGCAAATACATTTAATGATTATTTTGATTGGGTAAGTGGTAGAGATAGTGAAAATATAGATTATGTTTTATCTAGTACTGGTGGAAGCAGGTCAATTGATTTTAAAATAATTTCAAGTAAAATGATGTTGATTATTTCATGGATTATTATAGCAATAGTAGTATGTATTGGTGTATATATATTTTATTATAGAAATATATTAATATTAATAATAGGTGTTATAGCATTTTTATCATTATATTTTTATTCAGCGCCTCCTATTCATCTTGCCAGTAGATATGGACTTGGTGAATTAATGCATGTTTTTTGTTTAGGTCCAATGATAACATATGGAACAACATTAGCGTTAACTAATAGTGCAAATGTTATAGATTTCATTATAGGGTTTCCGTTTGGATTAATGATTACTGGATGTTTGTTAATGAATGAATATCCAGATTCCAAATATGATAAGATAAGTAAGAAAAATAATCTTGCTGTTGTTTTGGGTGTAACATATATACCGTATATGTATATTTTATTATTTTTATTAACAATTATTATAATAACAACATTAATATATATGAAATATTTATCATTAATTTTTTTATCGTATATCTTTATTTTACCATATTTTTATGTTACACTTAAAATGATTTTTTTGATTCCTAATGGACGATATTTTATAATACAATCATGTATTAAAAGTTTTAATATTTATTTTTATTTAAGTATAATATTAATAGTATCAATAATAATTGAATTGTTAATATAACAAATCCCTGATAGCTCAGCAGGTAGAGCAAGTGGCTGTTAACCACTGGGTCGGCGGTTCGAGTCCGTCTCAGGGAGATGAATGCGGAGAGAGAGGGATTTGAACCCTCGGTACATATTATTGCACACACGCTTTCCAGGCGTGCTCCTTAAACCACTCGGACACCTCTCCAAAATTATGTTATCTAATATAATAATATTTAGATTTTCTTATACCAATTTTTTTTATAATATTGATAGAATTAATGGCAGGACTGTTTAAAAAAAAAGTTTTTTCAACTCCTTCACCATATGAGATTTTTCTAATAGTGCATGTTGTATTAATACCATTTTTTTTAATAGAGATAACAACACCTTCAAAATTATAATTTTTTTTTCTAGTTTTTTCATTTAATACTTTGAAATTAACTCGTATTATATAACCAGATCTAAAATTTAATTTATTATCGTTTAATTTAAAATCTTTTTCAATTGCTTTTATTATATTCATAAAAAAAATAAATGTTAAACCTTTTTTAAATTATTTAGTAAGAATTTAATTTTTCGTGATATAGTTGCACCATTGTTAATCCAATAATTAATTCTAGTGATATTAATTTTACTTTCGGTATAATTTTTATATGGATCAAAATAACCTAGTTTTTCAAGATATTTACCTTTTATAAAACACAATTTTTCAGAAACAATTATATTATAAAATGGTTTTTTTTTTCTTCCAATTCTTTTCAAACGTATACTTAACATAAATAATACTTATTTAATAACATCTTTTAATCCTTTTAGTAATTTAATTTTCAATTTTCTACTAGCTGGTCTAGCCTTAAAAGTCATTTCCTTTTTTGTAAATGGATTGATACCAAGTTTTTCTTCTTTTGCTTCTATATTTTTTATTGTTAATTTAAAAAATCCTGGTAAAATAAATTTCTCTGATGACTCTTTTTTCATTTGTTCTTTAATAATATCTAATAATTCAGTAAAAATTAAATTAATATTTTTTTTAGATAGATTAGTCTTTTTTGCTAAATGTTGTAATAATTTTTGTTTTGTAAAACAATTATTTGCTTTTTTCATTATAACACCATATGTAATTCAAATAAAATTTTAATTGAAAATAAAATATATATATACAATAATAAATATATGCCGAAATAGCTCAATATGGTAGAGCAACGCTTTCGTAAAGCGTAGGCTGGAGGTTCAAGTCCTCTTTTCGGCTTTTTAAAATAATTATAATAAATTTAAATTATGTTTAAATTTTTTTAAAATAATTTTAGCAATACTTCGTACTTTTTTTGTATTTGCAATAATTAAATCATTAATATATTTTTCTTTTTTTTCATAAAATTTTATATTTTTAATTAATTTTATATTTTCTTTTTCTATATTATTAAATAAAATATTTTTACAATCAACGCAACCTATATTACCTAACAAACATGACTTTTTAATATATATTTTTTCATTATTAAATGTATAAATTTTATGTAATGACCAAACGTAACAATTTTCAGGAATGCCTGGTTGATTTTTATATATTTTATTTGAGTCAGTAATATATTGATTTATTTTTTTTTTTAAAATTTTGCCAGAATTAGAGATTAAAATAGAATTGTTTTTAGATTTTGACATTTTAGATCCATCATTACCAAACACTTTAGAATGATCATGTAATAATGCTACAGGTTCATTAAATTTAAATGTGCTATTATTTAAAAAATTATTATTTATTTTTTTTACAATTTCTTTTACAAATTCAATATGTGGTATTTGATCCTCTCCAACAGGAACGTATTTTGCATTTAATATTAAAATATCAGATGCTTGTAATATAGGATAACCTAAAAATCCATATATATTATTATTTTGTTTTTCCATTTTATAACTGGGAATACGTTCTAATCTAGCAATATTTGTAATCATAGATAGTAAAATGTTTAATTCAAATATCTCTGGAATATGTGATTGTATAAAAATGGTTGATTTTTTATAATTTATGCCAGAAGCAACCCATTCAATTAGTATTTTTTTTGATCGTTTATTTAAATTATAAATATAATTAAAATTAGTGGTTAATGCATGAATGTCAGCAATAAAAAAAAAACAATCATATTGATTTTGTAAATTTATCCAGTTTTTAATAACTCCATTATAATTACCTAAGTGAATTCTGCCGCTAGGTCTCATGCCTGATATAACTATATTATTTGTTGACATCATTTTAATAATTTATAAAAAAAAATATTTAATAAATTAGATATTATTTTTAAAATTAATAGTTCTTAAAAAAGATCTATAAAATAAAAATAATAATTTAAGTCTATTATATTTTATATTTAAATTTTTATCTAAAATAAATACAGTTTTAAAAAAATTATTTAATTTATTATTAATATATAAAGTAAATTTAATATATTCAAAATAAAACGCTTTTTTATATAATATTTTTGATATTGTGATATGTTTTATAATTGTATTAAATAATATTTTTTCATCTAATTTTAACATTAATTTAATATTAAATTTATGTGTGAATTTTAATTTTGTTTTAATAATAATATTATTTATTCGTTTAAAAAATTTAATTAAAATTAAATTAAATGTATACAAAAAAATATTGTTTAATTCAATTGCAAGGTAATATAAAATTAAAAAATTTATATTGTAATTAATATAATTAATATATTTACAATAAAATATGAATTTTGATCTGTCTATAAATAATTTGTTTATATAATTTAACATCAATATATTGTTACATTTTGATAGTAGTAATGTGTTTTTTATTAATGTATTAATATTTATATATATATTATTTTTTATAATAACAGTGATAATATTAGAAATTTTACCTTTTATATTAAAAGGGTCTTTTTTACCCTTAAGTTTGCCATGAATTAAAATGGTCTTTATAATAGCATCAATTGTTTCAATAATAACTAATAGTCCGCCTTCTAATATTTTTGGATAATTATTATTTAAAATTCTGTTATAATCATATAATATATTGGAAACATTTTTATTATTAATAATTGATGCAAATAATATGCCATGAAAATTAGGTGTTTCGAAAAACGTTTTAGTCATAATTTCAAAATTTAATAAAATAATAGCATGTTTTATTCTTTTTAAATTAAAATTAAACGTATTATGAATTAATTTAATTAATTTTAAACAGCGTTTAATTTTATTATAAACAGTCTCAAAATTTTTATTTAAATATAATGATTTATATGAAGTAAGTTTACTATTTTTTAAATTGTTTATATCAATATTTAATACAGTGTTAATATAAGATAATTTAACATATAAAGTAGTTTTATATGATTGTGAGATTTTTTTATTATTTTTTAAAAAGGTGTCAATTATAATTGAAAAACAGGTAATTAAATTGTTTTTTATAAAAGGAACGCAGTCGCAGTCTAATAATGTTAATATTATAATTCTGTTTGGTATTTTAAATTTATTTACATTGAAATTGATAAACAAAATTGACGGATATTCAAACGAATTAACTATATCTGTTTGCTTTTTTTTGTGTAATAAAATATTTAATTTTTTATTATATGATATTAAATTATAATTGGTTTTCAATAATTTTAATCTGTCTTGAAAGTCAAGAATAACATAAAATTTTTTTTGCATAAATTTTTTATATGTATTAATGTTAATATTTAAAACATTTCCAGTAAAAAATTTATGTGGAATTATACGATTAGAACTTTTTATATTAAATAAAGTATGTTGTATTAATTGGTTGTTTTTTGTTAAAGAATAATGACATACGGGACGAATGAATGTATGTTTAGTGTTGTTCCATCGCATGTTTGTATTAAATTTAATATTATAAAAAGTGGAACATATGTAGTCTGTAATATTAAATTGCTTATTATTAAAAAAACATATAATAAAAACAATTCTTCTGATTGTTATTAACGAATCTATAAAAAAAAAATTTAATTTATGTTGATTAAATTCGTTAGTTAAAGTATATATACATTTATCTAATATATGTTTTAATTGAGATGATGGCATGTATTTCACGCCTATCTCTATAAAATAAATATTTTTATTCATTTTTTTTAACTTTAATTGCTATTTTGTTTACTAAATATCGTATTCTGGAAATATAATCATATTTAATAAAACCATAACATATATTAGAATCTATTAAATTAAAAATATGTGATAATTTTATAATATAATCATATGCAAGAAAAAATAAGTTGTTATTTAATAAATAACCACACTGTTTTTCAAGCATATTAAATTCATTTAATAGAAAGGTAATATTTAAATTATTAGAAATATAATTAGCATAATCTTTTTCATAATTTAAAAATAAATCACCATATGTTAGTGTATTGAATTTAGTTTTATTATATATTAATTTATTAATATTTGTTATATTTTGCAGGTGTAATGCTAGGCGTTCTAAACCATATGTAATTTCAACCATTACTGGATTACATTCTATGCTACCCATATGTTGAAAATAAGTAAATTGAGTTATTTCAACACCATTTAAACGAACTTCCCAGCCAATACCAGATGCACCTAATGTAGGACTTTTCCAATTATCCTCTACAAATTTTATTTCATTAGTTGTAACATTTATACCTATTTTTTTTAATGATAATAAATATAATTGATCTATATTTTTGCATGCTGGTTTAATTATAACTTGATATTGATGAAAAATAGAACTTTTATTAGAATTGGTATTATATTTTATATCAAATGGTCTTTTAGATAATTGTGTATAAGCTCCTCTAAATTTATTACCAATAAATGAATTAAAAAATGTAGCAGGATGAAATGTTCCAGCTCCCATTTCAGAGTCATATGGTTGTAATATAACACAACCATTATTTTCCCAAAAAGAGTTAAGATTATTTATAATTGAATTAAAAGAATTAATATGTGTCATGTTTGATTTTTTGTTTAATATTTTCAAATTTAGAAAATTCGGCTAAAAATGCTAATTTAAATTCACCAGTTGGCCCATTGCGTTGTTTTGATATGATGATTTCTGCCTTACCTATATCTTTAGTGTTTTTATTATAAAGTTCATCTCTATATATAAAAATTATTAAATCAGCATCTTGTTCTATTGCACCAGACTCTCTTATGTCAGACATCATAGGTCGTTTATCATCGCGTTGTTCCAAGCTTCGGTTTAGTTGAGATAACGCTATTACAGGTAAATTTAATTCTTTTGCTAAAATTTTTAATGATCTAGAAATTTCTGCTAATTCATGTACTCTATTATTATTCATTCCACTTACTTTAATTAATTGTATATAATCTATTATTATGACAGCTAAATCATCATGCATTCTATGCATTCTTCTAGCTATACTTTTAATATCAAATAAATCAAATGGACCAGAATCATAAATAAAAAAGTTGTTTTTAGATAATAGTGAAACCACATGAGCTAAACGAGCCCAGTCATTATTAGTAATCAACCCGTTTCTAATTTTACGTAGATTTATTTTACCAACTGATGATAACATTCGATCAATAATTTGACCTGACGTCATTTCCATACTAAAAATTAATACTGTTTTTTTTAAATTAATAATAATATGTTCTGTTATATTTATAGCAAAAGATGTTTTTCCCATTGATGGTCTGCCAGCAACAATAATTAAATCTGAGTTATTAAAACCTAATGTGAGTTTATCTAACTCATCAAAACCAGAAGACAGTCCTGGTATTGGTGATTTCATTTGATAAAATTTTTCTATTCGTTTAATAGCTTTAGTAAGAACTTTTGATGTACTTAAATTATTATCTCTATAATTATATTGTTTTGATAGAGATAATATTTGATTTTCAGCGTAATCAATTAAATCTGCTATTTTAGCATATTTATTACTAATAGAATAATCTATTACATTTTTATTAATTGATACAATTTTTCTTAAAATAGATTTATCTTTAACTATTTTTAAATATGTAATAACATTTTTGGTGTTTGGGGTGTTTTTAATTAAATTATTAAGATAAATTAATCCACCAATTTTATTTAATTGTTTTTTGTGTTTTAATAAATTAGATACAGTAATTATATCTATTGGTTCGTTATTATTTATTAAAAGTAACATTATACTAAAAATTAATTGATGCGCTTTGTTATAAAAATCTTTTAATTCTAGATCCTTGCACGCAACGTCCCATAATTCATTATCAATCATTACAGATCCAAGGATAGCTTGCTCACCCTCTACTGAATGTGGATTAAATTGATATAATTCGATTTGTTTATTCATTTATACCAATCAACATTATATATATATTAACACTGTTGTTAAGTTTTTTATTTTTTAATTCTATTTTATAATTACCAGGTTTTTTTATAAAAATATTATAATCTAAATTACGTATATTTAAATTTATTTTAAATTTTTTTATTAAATTTAAAAATTTAATAGAATTAAAAATGCCGTATATTTCACCATTTGCTTTAATTTTTGATGAAATGATTAATGTGGTGTTGTTTATTTTGGTGTTATCGTCATTACAGTATTTTGTAATATTGGTAGTCATTGTAGTAATATTTTTAATATTACGACTTGATGCTAATAGAGCGCTTCCGTTAGGTAATAAATAATTTTTAGCATATCCGTTTTTTACAATTAAAATAGTTCCAATTTTACCTAATTTAGTAATGTTTTTTATTAATATAATTTTCATGATAAATTTTACCTAAATTTTATGTTGATCACAGTAAGGTAATAAGGCTAGGTATCGAGATAATTTAACAGCATTAGCTAAAGCACGTTGGTCTTTTGCAGATAATCCTGTTACTCTTTTAGGAATTATTTTACCACTTTCTGATATATAATTTTTTAATGTGGTAATATCTTTATAATCAAATTTTTTTATTTTTTTTAACATAGTTTTTAACTTAAATATATAATTTATATTGTTATTTTTAAAATTAGACTTCTGATTATAGCATCATTAAATTTAAATGATGATGATAGATTATATAATGTTTCTTTTTTGCAGTCTATATTCATTAATACATAATGAGCTTTATGTAATTTTTTTATTTGATATGCTAATTGTTTTTTTCCAAGATCTTCTAATTTATTTATTTTACCATTTTCATTTTCAATAATACTTTTATATTTTTTCATAATATCTTGCAATCTTTCACTTTGATTTGGATGAATAAGTACAATAATTTCATAATTTTGCATAATATACCTTCTTTTATCTATTAAATATAAAATTTATTTTAATTTTTTTGTTTTTTGAATTAAAAAAATCAATTATAGAAATAATTTTTTTACCAGAAAATTGTATTTTTTTTATACGTAAAATATTAAATCCTGTTATAACATCAATGCCTAGGTTACTAATTTTAATTATAGTTCCTGGAAGTTTTTTTATTTTATTAACATTAATTATAACACATGTCATTAAAATATTTAAGTATATATTATTTATATTAGCATAATGTTTTTTTAAGTTAAACGTTGATCGTATTTTTCTATTTATCATTCCTGCGCTATCAAACCAATTTATTTTATAAAAATTTTTATTAAATTTATATGTATAACTAATATGATTTGTATTTTGTTTTTGTAATAATTTTATATTTATATTTTTTAAAACATGTAATAATGTTTTAAAAGATAATTTAATTAATTTTTTAAATAATGAATTGTAATTTTCGTGTTTAGTAATATTGTATTTAATAATACTTATTATGTCACCAGAATCTAATTTATTATTGATATTAATTATGGTAACACCAGTTTCATAAAAATTATTAATTATAGCAGATTGAATTGGTGTTGCACCTTTTAATTGAGGTAAAATTGATGGATGAATATTTAAAATACCATATTTAGGAATGTTAATAATATCTATATTTATTTTTTCAAAATATTCAATTAATATGATAAGATCTGGTTTTAATTGTTGTAGAAAAGATTTGAATTTTAATGTATTAACACTATCAACAGATTGAATAGGAATTTTATATTTTAAAGCACATAATTCGGTTGGGTGTTTTTTTAAATTTAAACCGCGACCCATTTTTTTTGCTTTTTTGCAAATAATATAATTGATTTTAATATTATTTTTTAATAATAATTCTAATGTAATAGATGAAAAAAAATTTGTTCCTAGGTAAATTATTTTCATACAAATTTACGTAAAATTATTTTTTTTTTAATATTAGATACTTTATCATATATAGTGATACCATTTATATGATCAATTTCATGTTGCAGGCAAATAGCAAATAATAAATTTGATTTAATAAAAACGTAGTTATTATTTAAATTTAAAAATTTAAAATAAATATTTTTATTTCGTTTAATTTTAATAAAAAAATGTGGAAAAGATAAACATCCTTCTTTGCTAACAATTTTGTTAGATTTGTTTAATATTGTAGGATTTATTAAAACAAGTGGTTGTATAAAATTATTAGTAGAAATATTAATAATAATTATACGATCATTTGACGCAACTTGTGTGGCAGCTATTCCAAGTGCATTATAATAAAACATAGTTTCAATTAAATTGTTTATAAGAGTAATAATATTTTTAGATATATTTTTTACTGGGCTAGCTTTTATGTTTAAACCAGAATTAGGAAATTTTAAAATTTTTAATATGGACATTTTTTTTAAATATAATAATATTGAAATAATTATAAGATATTATTATAAAAAAAGTAAATATAATTTCTAAAATTAAAATAATTTATATTATTTATAAGGAAAAAAAATGACTTTTATAATTACAGACCAATGTATTTTATGTAAATACACCGATTGTGTGGAAGTATGTCCAGTTGATTGTTTTCATGAAGGTGAAAATACATTAGTTATAAATCCAGATGAATGTATAGATTGTGGATTATGTGAACCAGAATGTCCTGTTGAGGCAATTTTTCCAGATAATGAAATTCAAGATACAGATATAATAAATTTAAATAAAACATTATCTAAAATTTGGCCAACAATTACAAAAAAAAAAGATCCATTAAAAGATGCTGAAAAATGGAAAAATGTTTCAGGTAAAATTAAATATTTAATAAAATAATAAAGTAATAAATATATGAAAAAAAATATACATCCACAATTATCAAAAATACAAATAATATGTAATTGTGGAAATAAATTTAATATAACTATGTCATTTAATGATCCAATAATTAAAATAGAAGTATGTAATAAATGTCACCCATTTTATACTGGTAAACAGAAAATAATAGATGTGGCTGGACGAGTGGACAAGTTTTATAAAAAATTTTATAAAATGAATAAAAAAAATAAATGATAGAAGAATTATACGATGCATCAAGTATAAAAGTTTATAAGGGGTTGGAAGGTGTAAGAAAAAGACCGGGCATGTATATAGGTAATACGGACGATGGAAGCGGTTTTCATAAATTAATTTTTGAAGTAATAGATAATTCAGTTGATGAAAGTTTGGCTGGTTATTGTAATCATATAGAAATTAAAATACATCAAGAAGAAGATTTGGTATCTATATATGATAATGGTCGGGGTATACCTATAGATTTGTACAAAGATCAAATTTCAGCCGCTGAAACAATTATGACCGTGTTACATTCTGGGGCAAAATTTGATACTAGTGTATATAAATTGTCTGGCGGCTTGCATGGTGTTGGCGTATCTGTTGTAAACGCCTTATCGGAACAATTATATTTAAAGGTTTATAAAGCTGGGTTGATTTATGAACAATTTTATCAAAATGGTAATCCATTATCACATCTTATAATTAATGGGCAAACAGATATAATAGGAACACAGATATCTTTTTCTGCTGATAAAGAGGTGTTTATAATTAATAATAATATTGATGTGGATGTATTGTTATTAAAATTAGAAGAATTATCTTTTTTAAATTCAGGTGTTAAATTAAAATTAATAAATCAAAATAATTTTATTCGTATATATGATTGTTATGATGGTAATGGATTATATTCTTTTATATATAAATTATCTGATAAAAAAGAATTAATAAGTTATCCTCCGATTTTTTTTTTGGGTAAAAAAAATGATTTTAAATTTAGTATAATTATGACGTGGGTTAATACATATAAAGAAACTATTTTGTGTTATACAAACAATATATATCAAAAAGATGGTGGATCACATTTTGTTGGATTGAAATTAGCTTTAACGCGTGCTTTTAAGGTATATATTGAAGAAAATATAATAAAAAGTACGTTATTAGAAATAACAACTGATGATATTAGATATGGGTTAATTGCAATATTAGCTGTTTATATGCCAAATCCAAAATTCGCTTCACAAACTAAAGACAAGTTAATTTCTATGGAAATTAAGAATTTAACAGATTCAATTTTGTTTTATTTTTTACAAATGTTTTTGTATGAAAATTCAAATATAGCAAATTTAATATCACAGAAAATAATTTTATCAGCTAAAATGCGTAATAGATTTGATAATTTAAGAACAACTGATAAAAAAGAGTATATTGATGTTTATACATCAGAAAAATTAACAGATTGTCAAAATATATATTCTGAAAATTCAGAATTATTTTTAGTTGAAGGTGATTCTGCGGGGGGGTCAGCAAAACAGGCGCGAAATAGAACGAATCAGGCAATATTATCATTAAAAGGTAAGATTTTAAATATTGAAAAAGCTGATATTAAAAAAATATTAGCTAATACAGAAATTATTTCAATAATTAAGTCATTAGATTATGATAATGTAAATCATTATAATAGAACTGGTTTAAGATATAATAAAATAATATTTATGACAGATGCTGATATTGACGGAGCTCATATTAGAACATTGCTTATGACTTTTTTTTATAGATATATGCCTAAAATTTTAATAAATGATCATATTTTTATAGTAAAACCACCATTATATAAAGTGACGCAAGGTAAAAAATCATTTTATATAAAAAATAAATATATATTTCAAATGTTTTTATATATTCGTATTAAAAATGAAATAGGAATTAAAATTAAAGTGCGTGCATATATATTAACAAATATAATTAGTTTGTATAAAAAAGTGGGTAAAATTATAGATGAATTATCATATGAATATCCAAGGAAATTTTTAACAAATATAATCTTTTTTAATACATGTGTAAATATAAATGATAATAGAATTAATTATTTTAATAAAATAAATGATTTTTTTAATTATTTATTAAAAAATAATAATTATATTCAATTATATTTTAAATTTGATATGATAAATAATTTAATACGTATAAATATAAATAAATATAATATAGTTAGTACATATGTGCTTGATTTAAATTTTTTTTATTCTGAAAAATATAAACAATTTAGAAAAATAAATATATTATTAAAATTTTTATATAGTAAACATGTTATTTTAGTATATAAAAAAAAGAAATATAGTTTTTATAATTTTAATAAATTGATTGACAATATTAAAATGAAAATAATTTCAGAATGTAGAGTGCAAAGATATAAAGGTTTAGGTGAAATGAGTCCAAGGCAGTTATGGAATACAACAATGAATCCCAAAACGCGTAATTTACAATTATTACAAATATATAATGATATAACAACAAATAAAACATTTACAGATTTAATGGGCAGTAATGTAGAAAATAGAAAGAATATTATAGATAAATATGCTCAAAAATCACCAGATTTAGATATATAAAAATAATAATTATTTTTATATATTTAATTTAAACAGTATAAAATTATGCCTGTTGCTACAGATAAATTAATATTATCACATTTTCCTAACATTGGAATTTTATAAACATGGTCACATTTATTAATAATATATTTTCTGATACCATTTTTTTCAGATCCCATAATAATAACCACAGGTGTTTTTAAATTAATATGATGAATTAATTGATTGCTTCTAGATGAAAAGCCAATTATTTTAATTTTTTTATTTATAATATAATTAATAATATTTTTTAAATTATTTACTATTAAAATTGGTAGAAACAAACTGGTTGCGTGTGATATGTTATTAATAAGTGTATTAATTTTAACTGTGTTTTTTTTACTTAAAATTAAAAAAGTAATATTGAAAGCTTCGCATGTTCTAATGCATGAAGCTAAATTATGTGGGTCTTGAATTCTGTCTAAAATTAGTCCATTGAAATTATTTTGTAATATTGAATTTGTTATAGTAAATTTATTGTTAATTATTTTAATTTGCATTATAATGTAAAAGTTTTTTATTATGTATTTTAAATTTTTATTATTAATAAAATTTATATAAAATAATTTAATATTTAAATATTTGCTATAATTTATGATATTTAATATTTTTTTGTTTATTTTATATATATATATTTTATTAATTAAATTGGAATTAAATTTTAAAATGTTAATTATAGCATTAATATTATAAATTAAATCGGTAGTCATATTATCACATTAAAAAAGTAATTAGTTTATAATAGTATATAAGTATTAGCATGATTGTAGATAATAATATATATGTAAATATGTATATTAAAATAATAGTGGATAGCATAATATTAATTACATCAATAATTATATGATTGTTACATTGAGTGAAATATATATTATTATTATTATGTGAATGTATTTTATTTAAATAGTAATTTAAATTATTTTTCATTTTATTTAAGAATAAATCTTTTAAGAAAATTCTTTCAATAACCTTTCTGTTTATAATCCATAAATTAATATTTGAATTAATTTGTCTACATAATCCTTCTAAAGATAATAAAGTTTTTTGAAATAATAACATTTTAGGTTGTATTTGTAATTTAAATTTATTTGATAGATTTAAAATTAATGGTAAAATATGTTGTAATGAAATATCATTTAATTTTTTATCTAATATAGGGTCAAAAATAAAACGTAAGCTTGTTTCTATTTCATTAATATTTATATTAGTTTTAATAGTATTAGAATTTAAATGTAGATAAGCAATTTTTAAATAATCTTTTTGTGTAAATGCTAAGATGTTTTCTGCTAAATAAAATTTTTGTGTATTATTTATAAAACCAACTATACCAAAATCAATTAATATAATAATAATATTATTGGTAATATTTTTAGATATTAAAATATTACCTGGGTGTAAATCAGCATGAAAAAAGTTATATTTAAAAATTTGTAAATAAAACATATCAAATAAAGCAAAAATTAAATTGTTTTTATTAATTTTTTCTTTAAATAATTTTTTATAATTTAAAAGATTAATGCCATCAATATATTCAATAATTAAAATATTATTAGATATAAAAGTCCAATAAATTTTAGGAATATAAATTTTATTATTATTGTAAAAATTAGTTCTAGCTCTAGAGATATTAGATGCTTCGTGTCTAAAATCAATTTCCTTGTTTAATGTAATGCGTAATTCAGAGATTACATCTAATAATTTAAGTCGTTTAGATTTAATAATAAAAAAATCAATAATTAATAAAATAATATATAAAATAGATAGATCAATAAAAATTTTATTTTTAATATTAGGTTTTAAAAATTTTAATATTATTTTATTATCATTATATGATAATGCAGTGTATATTTGTGATATAGATGCTGATGCTAGTGGGTTTTTGTTAATTTTTTTTAAAAAATTATGTTTAAATAAATTTTTTATATGATTTTCAAAAAAATTAATTGAAATTGGGGTTACGTTTGTTTGCAAACTTTCAAGTTCTTTTATAAATTTATTAGAAAAAAAATCATTTCTAGTAGATAAAATTTGTCCAAACTTAATAAAAATTGGACCTAATTTTTCTAAACATGTTTTTAAATTAATTTCTAAATTAAAAACATTTTGTTTGTTAAAAAAAAAAATTTTATATAATTTAAATTTAATTATAAAATATATTATTTCTAGAAATCTAAATATCATTTTTAACAATGTTGTCATTTTTTTATTTTCTCTATTAAATTAATAAGCCATAAATATTCTTTTATTATAGATATAATTTTATTTTTTTTGGATATAAAATTATATGTATATGTTTCAATTTCTAAATGATAAATTTTAAAAGTTTTTAATATTTTTAATATACAGTTTTTTGTTTCATTATTTGTTGTAAATAAAAAATTTTTATAATGATTCATGTAAATTGGTAAATGACAATGTGTTCGTAATTCAATTATGTTGTTTAAATCAGAATTTAACGCTGGAAAAATGTCAGGATATTTATATATATATTTTTTTTTATTAATAAGTGTTGTTTGATGTAAAAAATTTGAATTAATTAAAAATAGTAGTTCGGTTTTTAAAATTGTATTTAAATTTGCGTTTTTATAAAATAGTGCTTTTAAAGCAGAACTGATTTGCAAACGACCAATAGAAATATTATTTTTTTTAATTAGTTTAATAATATTTAAATGATTATTACAAATAATTGAAAAATGACAAATATCATAACATAGATTAATGTGATTTTTAATATGATATATAGATTTAATTTTATTTATTTTTAATTTTTTATATAAAAATTGAATAGATAATGGAGTAATCCAATTGTTATAGAAAAATATAAAATTAATAATATTTTCTATTACACAATATGGTTCTGGTTCTATATCTAAATGAATATATTTTTTTTTATTGTTATATAAATCAATTAATATAAATAAAATTTTGTTTATATTTATAGATGTTTTATAAAAAAAATATTTAACATTTTTTTTTTGTAAAAAAAACATACTTGAAACAGGTACAGTTGAGATACTGCCATTGTATAAAATATTGTTAATTATATCTAAAAGCAATATTAATTTTTTTGTGTATAAAAAACGTTTATTTGACGTCCAGTCAGGGTAATATATATTTTCTTTTATTTTTTTAATATGAAAAGTTTTATAAACAAATCCATTGATAGAATACATATATAATTTATTATTAGTTAACCATTTTAAGAAAAAAGATAAACTATCAATGTTGTTTAAATTATTTGATAAAGAATTAGATATACATAAACTTAAACCTAAAGTTTTGGTGTTAAATTTAAAACGTAATTTATTAGAATAATTTTCTATTTTTAAAAGTAATTTTAACAATGTTTGTTCTTTAAATATATTAGAACAATAAGTAATATTATATTTTTTAATAATCATTTGTTATATAAATTATGAATATTATACAATAATGTTATTGCTTTAATATAAATTTTTTTATTAACATGATGCATTTCTATTTTTGATCCAATATCTTTAATAAAAGATATTGTTAAACTGCCACCTAAATGTTCTCTAAATTCTTCTAAACCATTAAATATTTTTGGATTAGATAATTCTTTTGAATATATATTTAAATTTAGATTTAAAAATAATTTAATAATACTTTTCCATGTATTTTTTTTCATAAAACCAAGTAAATAAGAGTATGTGCAATCTAATGATAGTCCTATAGCTACAGATTTTCCGTGTGATATTTGATAATATGATAAACTTTCTATTTTATGTGCAGACCAATGTCCAAAATCTAATGGTCTAGATGAAAGCGTTTCAAAAGGATCGCCGTTTTTTGAAATATGATCAGCGTGTAATTTAGCACATTTGTAAATTATTTTTTCAATATAAAATAAATTACGTGATAATATTTCAGTAACATGTTTTTCAATAAAATAAAATAAATTTATATCTTTTATTAAAGCAACTTTTATTGCTTCAGACAAACCTTCCATTATTTGTTCGGTGCTTAATGATGTTAAAAAAGAATAATCATTTAATACAGCATATGGTACTGAAAAACATCCAATAAAATTTTTTTTTTTTAAATAATTTATACCATTTTTCACGCCAACACCAGAATCATCTTGTGATAAAACAGTTGTGGGAATACGTATGTTTTTTATTCCTCTATGTGCTGTGGATGAAACATATCCCATTAAATCTTGAATAGTTCCACCACCTATTGAAATTATATATGATTGTCTACATATTTTATATTTTTCTATTAATTTATAAAAAATTTTTACTATAGAATAGTGATTTTTAACTTTTTCACCACCAGTTATAGAGATTGGGTCGCAAACTAATATCACATATTTATTAAAATGAGTGAAATATTTTATTATTTTACTATTTAAATTGGTATGTGTTTTTAATACATTTTTATCAATAAAAACAATAATTTTTTTTTTTTGTTTTTCTGATTTTTCTATAATATTTATTAATATTTTGTTGTTAATATTAAAAATATTATTAGAAAAAATAATATCATATTCAAAGTTTATACTAAATTTTTGATTAATAATTTTATACATAATTATAACAATTTTAAAAAATAAATTTTTTTAATTACAATTTAATGCTAAATTTGTAATATATTTAATTATTATATATAATTTGTTTTTATCTTCATAGCTTTTTTTTAATAAAAAAAATATTATCCATATAAAATAAGGTTGTTAATATATGAATGAACCGCTTAAATTATCTGGAGCAAAATTAAATCCATCAGTGGTTTTGTTAGCTTTATTTATTGTTTTATGGTTTTTAGTGCCAATTCCAGAAGGTATTACAACACAAGGGTGGCATTTATTTGTTATCTTTATATTAACTATATTAGGTTTAATGATTAAACCATTACCTATGGGTGCAATGGCTTTTACAGCAATGGCTGTTGTTATTGCTACAAAAACATTAACATTGAAAGTTGCGTTATCAAGTTTTAGTTCCAATATTGTATGGTTAATAATTTCTGCTTTTTTATTAGCACGTGGTTTTATTAAAACAGGACTTGGGGCTAGAATAGCATATTATTTTGTTTCATTACTTGGTAAAAATACTTTAGGACTGGCGTATGGTTTAACAGCAGCTGAATTAATTTTTGCTCCATTAATGCCTAGTAACACAGCAAGAGGTGCTGGGATAATTTATCCAATAATAGATGCTTTAAATAAAGATAATGGTAGTACCCCGGAGCCTGGTAAAAGACGTATTTTAGGTAGTTATTTAATTAAATTACTTTATCAAATAAATGTTTTAACAAGTGCTATGTTTTTAACAGCAACAGCAGGAAACCCATTAATTGTTAGTATAGCATTAGGTCAAGGAGTGGAAATTTCATGGGGGACATGGGCTGTAGCATGTATTGTACCTGGGTTAGTGTCATTATTAGTATTACCAGTTTTATTATATTTTGTATATCCACCTACATTAAAAGATACGCCTGAGGCACCTAAATTTGCAAGAGAAAAATTAAAAAACTTAGGAGTTTTATCATCTGGTGAAATAATTATGTTGTTAGTTTTTGCGTTGCTTTTAGTGTTATGGGTTTTTGGTGATAAATTTGGAATAGATGCTACAAGCGCAGCAATTATTGGATTGACAATATTGTTAGTAACAGGTGTTTTGCAATGGGATGATATTATTTCTGAAAAAAGAGCTTGGAATACATTTGTATGGATGGCGGTTTTAATAATGTTATCAGATCAATTATCTAAATTAGGTATTACAACTTGGTTTGGTGATGAATTACAACGAAGTGTATCAACATTAAGTTGGCAGGCTGTTTTCATTTTAGTTAGTTTAATATATTTTTATGCGCATTATTTTTTTGCTAGTATGACTGCTCATATATCTGCAATGTATGGTACTTTTTTGGTTGTTGCAATAAATGCTGGTGCACCACCAATGGTTATAGCATTATTTTTAGGAGCTGGGTCAAGTTTAAGTGCTGGGTTAACAAATTTTGGCACAGGAACTGCTCCAGTTTATTTTGGTACAAATTATGTAACAACTGCAGAATGGTTTAGAGTTGGTTTTATAGTTAGTGTTGTTAACTTGTTAATTTGGAGTGTGGTAGGTGGTGTTTGGTGGAAGGTTTTGGGTTATTGGTAAATAATATTAGTATATAGGTAAATAATTATGTTTAAAAAAAAAATATCATTAATTGGTGCAGGAAATATAGGTAGTACATTAGCTCATTTAAGTTTATTAAAAAATTTAGGTGATGTTGTTTTATTTGATATAGCAGATGGTTTGGCTAAAGGCAAGGCATTGGATTTAGCTCAATGTGGACCAACAGAAGGTTATGATTTTAGTGTAATTGGAACAGATAAATATGAAGATATAAGTGATTCTGATGTTGTGATTATAACAGCAGGAATACCTAGAAAACCAGGAATGAGTAGGAATGATTTATTGGAAATAAATGGTAAGGTTATGAAATCTGTTGGTGAAGGAATTAAAAAGTTTTGTCCTAACGCTTTTATAATATGTATAACAAATCCATTAGATGTAATGGTTAATGTGTTGCAAGCATATTCTGGAACACCAGATAATAAAATAGTAGGAATGGCAGGAGTTCTTGATTCAGCTCGGTTTAAAACATTTTTGGCATGGAAATTTAATGTATCAGTAAATGATGTTAACGCTTTTGTGTTAGGCGGTCATGGTGATAGTATGGTTCCATTAACACAATTAAGTAATATTGCTGGTATAACATTAGATAATTTAGTTAAAATGAATAAAATTACATCAACTGAATTAAATGATATAGTTCAAAGAACTAAAACTGGCGGTGGTGAAATAGTTTCTTTATTAAAAAGAGGGTCAGCTTATTATGCTCCAGCGACATCTGCTATAGCTATGGCTGAAGCGTATTTATTAGATAAAAAACGTATATTACCGTGTGCAGCTAAATTGCAAAAAGGTCAGTATGGTGTATCTGAATCATTATTTTGTGGCGTTCCAGTGAAAATTGGTGCAAATGGTGTAGAAGAAATTATTGAAGTTCCATTAACAGATAATGAGAAACAAATTTTAAAAAAATCAATTGATAGTGTTATTAGTTTAAATGTTGCATGGAATAATATTAAAAATAATTTAGGTATATAAATTATTTTAATTATTGATTAGAAGTTAATATACTTCTAATCAATTTTAGATATATAAATTAGGTTGAATAATCTTATATATTCATTTAACGAAAAGCTTTCAGGACGTTCATTTAAGTCAAAATATTTATTTAAATATATTAATTGTAAAACACTTTTATATATTTTCTTTCGTTTATTTTTAAAAAAAAATTTCAAGAAATATTTAAAATAGTTATAATTTAATATATATGTTTTATTTTTTTTAGGTTTTAATCGTATAAAACATGATAAAATTTTAGGCGCTGGAAAAAATGATGTTGGTTTTATAGTAAAAAAATATTTAATTTCAAAATTATATAATATTATTAATTGTAAAAAACTGTATGTTTTATTTTCACAATTTAATCGTTTGTATATATCATCTTGAACAATAAGGTGGATGTCATATATGTATGTGATATATTTTAATAGTAACAGTATTATTTTTGTAGATATTTTATATGGGATATTGCCAAATATTCTGATATCAGAATATAAATTAAATAATTTATTTAAGTTAAATTTTAAAATATCATCATGATATATAAATATATTTGCATTGTCTTTAAATTGTGTTTTTAATTCAGATATCAATGTATTGTCTATTTCTATTAAAAACATCTTAGATGACATTTTAGCTAAATGTTGTGTTATAGAACCATTACCTGGTCCTATTTCTATAACAATTTTTTTATTAGTAATATTAAATTTTTGTAATATATTGTTTTTTATATTATTATCTATTAAAAAATTTTGGCTTAATCTTTTTTTATATTTAAACAAAATTTACCATACTATAAATTAAATTTGTGTAGTATTGATAATTATATGTTTCTGAGATGTGAACTTGTATTTTATTGAGAATATTAATATATAATAGTTCATTAAATGTGTATATATTTTCTAAATGTTGTATTAAATACCAACCATCATTCATTTCCAGAACAGCACTTAATTCATTTTTTTTTAATTTTTTTACAATTAAATAAATAGATGCGTCAGTTTGTTTATTTATATATTTTATTTGTGACATATCATTAAATGTAGAATAATTTTTAGTTTTTAATGTTGTTTCTTTTATTAAATTTAAATTATGATTGATATTATTATTTTGTTTAATATCGTTATTTTTGTTTATAAAAATTATACGTGTTTTAAAATTTATGTAAGTGTCAGGTACATTAAATTTAGTATCTATTATTTTAAAAAAAGTATAATGGTTTTTATTGATAATAGGTCCTATTAATTTTTGATCAGGATGGTTTAAAATATGTTTTTTTATATCAAGATATTTATTATTGTTAAAAGATACAATCATTTTTTGTGTTGTAAAATTAAATTCTGATTTATTAAATATGGTTATTAAATTATTTGCATTTTTATTTTGATATGTTTTAAGTGATTTAATAGTAAAGATCAGTTGTTTTAATTCAATATTATTTAGTTTTGTTTTATTTGAGTTCTCTATTTTAACGAAGTCATGTAATTGACAAGTGATTTTAACAATATTATAAGAATAAAAAAGGTGTTTAATATTACACGTGTTTGAATAATTAAGAAACTGTGTTACATATGATCTAGACATTTCTGGTTGTTCTGTATGTTGTTTAAATTTATTTTTAAAAAAATAATTTAATTTTGATAAATTAAATATACGTGTCAATTTTGTTGTCATATGATATGATTTCTTGTGTGTATTATATGATGATAATAATGGAATTTTAGTATGTTTCTTTTTTGGAGTTTTCTTTGATATAATTTCTAAGATATATGGTTTGGGTAGTGTATATATATATGGATTTATAGTGTTTTTTTTATCATTCGCTTGATTGTTTATCATATTATATTTAATTTGTTTTGTTTTGCGTTGTGGTAGTACTTTAACATCATTATATAACGTTTTATGAATGATTGTTATTTCATTTTTTTTAATTGTGTTATTAGATTGTAAATAGTTTGATAATTGGTTAATTTTTAATTCATTTAAAGTTTTATGTTTATTTTGTAAGGTTGTTGTGAATATATCGTTTAAATTAAATGAATG
>CAYVZP010000001.1:83258-94436 GCA_964456515.1 uncultured Enterobacteriaceae bacterium | reverse complement strand
GATTGTGCTGGAATGGCTGCAGATTTATATGAAACATGTTGTGTTACAAATATAGCTACCATGGTGTTAATTAATATTATGTTTGATTCATATTTAAGTGCTGAATTTATTTTATTTCCACTTGTTTTAACGGCGTTAGCTATCTTTGCAACTATTTTAGGCATAATTTTCATTAAATTAATTAATAATAATGTTATGTTATCATTATATCGATGTTTGGGCATTGTAACTATTTTGTTTGTATTGTTTTTAATAATATATATAAGTTTAAGATTTGGTTGGAATTATAATTTTAATTATGCAATATACAGTATTACTATTAAACATATTTTTTATTGTTGTTTATGTGGTATATTTTTAACATTAATTATTGTTTTAATTACAGAATATTATACATCTACAAGTTATTTACCAGTAAGAAGTATTGCAGCGATTTCAAATAAAGGTCATGCTCCAAATATTATACAGGGTTTAGCAATTTCTATGGAATCGACTGTCTTGCCTGTATGTATGATTGTTGTAACTATATTAATATCATATTATTTTGCTGGTATAATTGGTTTGGCTATTGCAACTACAAGCATGGTATCTTTATCAGGTATTATTATTACATTAGATGCGTATGGACCGATAACTGATAATGCTGGAGGCATTGCAGAAATGGCTAAATTGTCTAATGAAATTAGACAAAAAACAGACATTCTTGATTCTGTAGGTAATACAACAAAAGCAATTACAAAAGGTTATGCTATTAGTTCAGCTGCTTTAGGTTCATTAATTCTTTTTATAACGTATACAGAAGATTTGCATTATTATTTTAATAATATTAATTTAACATTTTCTTTAACAGATCCTTTTGTTATCATTGGATTGTTTTTAGGTGGTATTATTCCATATTTATTTTCATCATTTAGTATGAAGTCTGTAGGAGTGGTATCATCAAAAGTTGTGCATGAAATTAGATTGCAGTTTGAAAACTTTGATGTTCAAGATTCTAATTTTAAACCTAATTATAAAAAAGTTGTTGATTTATTAACAAAAGAATCAATTAAAGAAATGATTGTGCCATCATTATTACCTATTTTATTACCTGTACTCTTCTATTGTATTATATTTATATTTTTTGGAAAATATTCGGCATTTATAGTATTAGGTTCAATGTTATTGGGAGTTATTGTTATTGGTGTGTTTTTAGCAATTTCCATGACATCAGGTGGCGGAGCATGGGATAATGCTAAAAAATATATAGAAAATGGTAATTATGGTGGTAAAAATTCTTTAGCGCATAGTGCGGCTATAACAGGTGATATGGTTGGTGATCCATATAAAGATACAGCTGGCCCTGCAATTAATCCATTAATAAAAGTTATTAATTTAACAGCTTTGTTAATTGTAATATTTGTTTCTAAATTTTAAAAATAAAATGATCAATAAATTATCAATTTGTTTATTAGGGCCAACTTGTGTTGGTAAAAGTTCTGTGTCGTTTAAATTAAATGATTTTTTACCTATAGAAATCATTAGTTTAGACTCTGTCATGATTTATAAGTATATGAATATTGGATCTGATAAACCGAACGATAGGATATTAACTGATATAAAACATTATTTAATTAATATTTGTGATCCAATAGAAAGTTATTCTATTTTTAAATTTTGTATTGATTCAATAGATATATTAAATTCATGTTTTAAAAGAAATAAAATACCATTATTTGTTGGTGGTAATTTAATGTATTTATGGTTTTTTCAAAATATATTTTTAAATAAGTATTCTTATAATATAAAATTTTTAAATATAGGTATTATTCCAATAGATAAATTTAAATTAAAACAATTAATTAAAATCAGATTATTTAATATGTTTAAACGTGGATTTGTTGATGAGGTGGAATTTTTATATAATAGAGGCAATCTTAATTTAATGACATCATCTATTAATTCAATAGGGTATAAAGATTTATGGTTATATTTTCAAAATAAAATAAATTTTAATGATGTAACTAACAATATTTTATTATCTACATTTAATTTAGTTGAAAAACAAGAAGTGTGGTTAAAAAAATGGAAACAAAATATTATATATATAGAATCTGATAAAGATAAAATTTTATATAATAAAATCTATAATTTAATAAAAATTTAAATGTTTTTAAAAATGAGGGTAAATGAAATGGGTTGGGAAAATAATAATAAATTTGGTCCTCCTACATTAGATAATATTTTTAATTTATTTTTAAATAAAATTAAAAATTTATTTAAAAATGATTCTAATAATAATTTCAATAATAATTTTAATAATGATAATAATAGTGATAGTAAGAATCTTGTTGTTAAAATTGTTATGTTTAGTGTATTATTTATTATATTAGTATATTTAATTGTTGGTTTTTATATTGTAAAACCTGCAGAACAATCAGTTGTAACACGTCTAGGTAAATATAATAGAGTGGTTTCACAAGGGCCTCATTGGATACCATATTTATTAGAAAAAAAAAGAATAATAAATACAGAAAAATTAGAAAGAAGTAGTCATTATGGATCAAATATGTTAACAAAAGATGAAAATATAATAACTGTTGAGTTTGAGGTGCAGTATAGAATTAATGATGTTGAGAAATATTTATTTAATTTAGTTGAGCCAGATAAAAGTTTAAAAGAAGCTGCTGATAGCGCTTTAAGACAGGTTGTTGGTTATTCTGATTTAGATTTTTTAATGACATTAGGTAAAGAACAGGTTGCATCTGAAATTCATGAACAATTACAACATATTCTTGATTCATATAATTCTGGTATATATATTTCTATTGTAGCGTTAAAAGATGTTAGAATACCAAATGATATTAAAAATTCATTTGATGATGTTATTAAAGCACAAGAAGAAAAAGAGCAATTAAAACATAAGGCAGAATCATTTGTAAATAAAATTATTCCTGAAACAAAAGGTGAGGCTATTCGAATTTTAGAGGCAGCTAATGCTTATAAACAGGAAGTAATTTATATAGCAGAAGGTGATGTAGATAAATTTAAATTAATATTAGTACAATATGAAAATGCTCCGGATATTACTCGTGTTAGATTATATTTAGATACTTTAGAATACGTTTTATCAAAAACTACAAAAATATTAATTGATTTAAATAAAGGTAATAATATAATTTATCTTCCTATTGATAAATTATTTACAGATAATAATAGTGTTTCAAAATTTAATATTAAAAATAATAGATAAAAGGTTATATTTATGCGTTTATTTTATATATTGTTTAGTTGTATTTTATTTTTAGTTTTAAGTCCATTTTGGTTTTTTATTGTTTATGAAACTGATGGGGCTTTAATAGAATATTTAGGTAAATTAGAAATTGATAAGAAAACTAATGTTGTTAAAGTTTATAAGCCTGGATTACATTTTAAAATTCCAGGCATTCAGGTGGTTCGAACATTTGATTTAAGATTAAAGGTTTTAGATTCACAATGTTATAGAATAACAACAAAAGAAAAAAAAGATGTTTTAGTTGATTTTTATGTATTATGGCAAATAAAAGATGTGGCAATTTATTTTACTAGAACTGGTGGATATAGAGCAAAAGCTGAGCAATTATTAAAACAAAAAATAATATCAGATTTAAAAGCAGAGTTTGGTAGACATACTGTTCAGGAAGTAGTTTATGGAGAACGATTAGAATTAATGTTTAAATTACGTGAGGAAATAGAAACTAATACTAGAAGCATGGGTATTTCTGTAATAGATATTAGAATTAAACGAATTGACTTGCCTGATGAGGTTAGAGATTCTGTATATAATAGAATGAGAGCTGAAAGAGAAAGAGTTGCTAGTGAAATTCGTGCAACTGGTAGAGCTGAGGCATTAAAATTGCAGGCGTATGCAGAAAAAGAAAAACGAATAATTTTAGCAGATGCTTTTAAGGATGCTAAAAGAATAAGAGGTGAGGGTGATGCTATTGTTACTAAAATTTATTCTGATGCATATAGTTTAAATGCTGATTTTTATAGTTTTTATAGAACATTAGATGCATATAAAAATACATTTTCTAGTAAAAATGATATATTAATATTATCACCTGAAGGTGATTTTTTTAAATATTTTAAATATAGAAAATAAAATTATATGTTTTATAAAAGTAAAGATTTATCTAATGGTTTAAAAATTGAAATTAATAATATACCATATGTTATACTTAATGTAAATTTTACAAACATTGGTAGAGGACAAGCTTTTAATAAACTTAAATTAAAAAATATACTTAATAATACATTGATTTTTAAAACAGTCAAAACTGGCGAAAAGATAAAAGCTGCAGATATTCTTAATAAAACCATTCAATTTTTATATCAAAATGACATGATATTAAATTTTTTTCATGAAGATGATTCTGAATATTATGAGGTTGATATAACACATGTTAAAATATGTACAAAATGGCTGACAAGTGGAATGTTATGTGAAGCTATTTTTTGGAATGAGGAAATTATTAGCGTTAAATCACCAAAAATTATAATAAGTAAAGTTATATGTGATAATGCTGTAAAAAAAGATTTAGGTACACATAAAAATTTTAAATATGTTATTCTTGAAAATGATTATTTAATCAAAGTACCTATTTTTATAAAACAAGGTGACATGTTGAAAATAGATACAGAAGATGAAATTTTTTTATCTAGAATTAATAATTAATGATATAATGTTTATTTATTTAGATAATAAAAATTATATTTTAAAATTTGGTAATTTATTATCTAAAATCTTGTTTTTAAATATAATTTGTTGCTTGATTGGTGGTATGGGCGCTGGCAAAACTACGTTATCAAAAGGTTTGATTTTCAAATCTTTTGAACAAAAAAAAAAAATTAAAAGTCCAACGTATAATTTAATCGAAACATATATATGCGAAAGAAATGTTATACATCATTTGGATTTTTATCGTTTAAATCATATAAATAATTTAATTGAAATTGATATTATAAATTATATTACTAACAAATCTATTGTTATAATTGAATGGGGAGATAAATTTTTTTGCATGATTAATTATAATAGTTATATATATATATTTTATTATTCTAATTTTTTAAATAGATTATTATTTATTAATTTTAATTTTATTAATTTTAAAAAACTTTTACATTAATATGAATATAAAAAATATAATTGGCATTGCTTCATGTAAAGGTGGTGTTGGAAAAAGTACTGTATCTATTAATATTGCCGCAAGTTTAGCTAATCATTATAATCAGAAAGTAGGATTGTTAGATGCTGATATTTACGGTCCAAATCATCCTAGTATGTTAGGTATTAAAAATATACAATGTAATTTAAATAAAAATTTTTTTTTACCTAAAAAAAAATTTAATTTGTTATCTATGTCTATGGGGTATTTTTTAAAACAAAACACATCTGTTTTATTAAGAGGTCCTATGGTTAGTAATACTATTAAATATTTATTAAATAATACAGCATGGGGTGATTTAGATTTTCTTATTATTGATTTTCCACCTGGCACTGGTGATATTTATTTAAGTTTATTACGTGATATTAAATTTAGTGGTTTTTTTTTAGTTACAACACCTCAAATAACATCTATAGATGATATGCAGAAATCTATTTGCATGTTAACAAAGTTTAATATAAAAATTTTAGGTGTATTAGAAAATATGAAATATTATTATTGTTGTACATGTAAAACTAACAATTATTTATCAAGTAATACTAATGATTTATTAAATTGTATTAATAAATTTAATATTAAAAATGTATATACTTTACCTGTTAATAAATTTATAAATGATTCTGCAAACCTGGGAATTCCTTTTGTTCTTAATTGTTCAAATAATGACTTAACAGTTGTATTTAAAAACATTTCTAAACAAATTTTAAATGATGTTTAATATAATATATTTTTTAAATTTATATTTTGATCATAAGAATTTAATAATGTGTAATTATTTATTGATATACGTATAATTTTTAATGTGCAAATAGGTTTAAATATATTTAAATTATTTATTATTTCTCTAATATATGTACCTTTACTACATTTGATATCTAATATAATTAAATTTTTATAAATATTTAATAATTTTATTTTAAATATAATTATATTATTTTGTTTTTGATGTAATTTAATATGTAATCTGGAATATTTATATAATGGTATACCATTATGTTTAATTGATGAAAAATTAGGCGGAGTTTGTTGCTTTTGGTATTGTATAATTATAATATTATTTAATAAGATATATTTTGTTGTTAATATATTTTTATTTATAAACTTTATTTTACCGTCCAGGTCTTTTGTAAAGGTTTTAATTCCAACTAATGCATATATTATGTAACGTTTATTTTTATTAATTAAACATTTAATTATAATATTATTATTATATAATGATATTATTAATAATCCTATTGCACTTGGATCCAATGTTCCTAAGTGACCTATTTTAATGTTTTGAATTTGTTTTTTTATTTTATTAATTATATCATTTGATGTTATTTTATGTAATTTATTAATTAATAAAATGCCGTTAATTTTAAAATTCATCTATTTTATTATTAATATTTATTAAATTAATTAATTCACTATCATAAATAAAGCGTAATTTTATTTGTCTTTTAAGTTTTATTTTTTTTAATAAATCATAACTAATATTATTTGCAATATTATTTAATTTATCAATTATTAATTTATTATTATTATGCGTCATGATATAAATATGACAATAAGATAAATTACTAAATGTTTTCACTTTAGTAATGGTTAAAATGTATTGTTTATTATTTATTTTTTTTAATAATATATCAAATATATTTTTATGTATTAATGCATTTATTTTTTGTATTTTAATATTTATTTGATTCATTTTAAATTTTATTTTTATTTAATATAATAATAATTATAATAATTAAAATTAATTCACATAATACTATTATAATAAAATAAAAATTCCATGATAAATTAATTATAAAACTAAATGGGTAACCCGCCAAGGCGGCTCCAATATAAGCCCATGATCCAACAAAACTATTAGCTGTGCATGCTATATTTTTATCAACTAATTCACTTGCTGTTAAGCCTATTAATATTTGCGGAGCAAAAGCAACAAAACCTAAAGCAAAAATTATTATACAATCTATTTTATTGTAACCTATTGGTATAGTATAAAAAATTATTGATATTATTAATAGTAATTTAATATATATAAGTAAAAAAACAATTCTATTATTTACAAATTTACATGATAACCATCCTGTTAAAATAATACCTAACATTCCGCCTATTTCAAAATTAAAAACACATATTCCAGCTGATAATAAAGTATATTCTTTTTGATTTATTAAATATAGTATAATCCAATCATTAAGACCGGTTTTAATTATATATATAAAAAAATAACAAAAACATAATAACCAAATATTTTTATTAAATAGTATAATATTTAATATTGATTGGTTAATTATATTATGATTAATACGCACGCTATCTATTGGTGGTAATCCTAATGATTCAGGCGTGTTTCTCAATCTATTTAATAATAATAAACTTATTATAATACATGATAATCCTATTATATAAAAATTAACTTGCCAAAAAAAAAAATTTGAGGAAAATCCAATTATTATAGGTATTATAGCTCCACCAACATTATGAGAAATGCTAAATATCCCCCACCAGAAACCTCTGTCTGTTTTATTATACCAATATGTAAGTTGTTTTGTAATTGGTGGCCATCCCCATCCTTGAAAAAATGCATTTAATGTCCATAAAATTGTTATTATTATTATATTATTAGACATACCTATAAGTAAATTAAATAATCCTGTAAACATTAATCCTATAGACATTATGTATCTTGGGTTTGATTTATCTGTTATTATTCCACCAATAAATTTACTTGCCGCGTATGTTATATAAAAAATACTATTTATAATACCTATTTGATATAATGATATTTTTAAATCCTCTATTATTAATGGACTTAATAATATTAAACTTTTTCTAGAAAAATAAAAAAAAATATACCCTATAAACATAGAATATAATAATCTGAAGCGCCAATATTTATATAAATATGCTATATTGTTATTAGTTGTTAATTTTTTCATTTTTTTATATTTTGGAGTATCTAATTTGATTTTTAAAAATATATTATATATTGTAGGGATCCCTATAGGCAACATGTTTGATTTTACACATAGAGCAATTTTAATTTTAAAAAATGTAGATGTTATTGCAACAGAAGATTCTAGAAAATTAGGTTTAATTTTAAAATTTTTAAATTTTAAAAATAAAATATTATCTTTAAATATTTATAATGAAATAACTATAAGTAAAATATTAATTAATTATATTAAATCAAATAAATCTGTAGCTCTTGTATCAGATTGTGGAACGCCGCTTATAAATGATCCTGGTTTTTTTTTAATAAATTTTGCTTATAAAAATAATATTGATGTTTTACCAGTGCCCGGAATATCATCATTTTTAACATCATTATCTATATCATATTTTATATATGATAATTTTATTTTTGAAGGATTTATTCCTAAAAATTTTCATCATAAAAATAAATTATTTAATAAAATAAGTATAGAAAGTAAACCAATAATTTTTTTTGAAGCATCTAATAGATTGTTTGAAACAATAGATATTATGCAAAATGTATTTAAAGATAATAGAATTATTTTTATATCAAAAGATTTAACTAAAAAATTTCAGGCATGTATAATGTGTGATTTATTTTTTATAAATCATTTTATTTTAAATAAAAAATTTAATATTTTTATACGAGGTGAACTAGTTTTATTTTTAAATAATTATTTTAAAATTAATTATTTTTTTAAATATAGATATATTAATATTTTAAATAAAATTAAAAAAACATATTTTAAATTTAATAATAATATAAAAAAAAATATATTTAATGATTTTTTATAATAATATTTTTATAATTTTATATAGTGTTATATTTAATTTTTTAAAATTATTTCTAACAAATTTTAATATACATAATACATCATTGTCGCTATATAGTATCATTTTATACATTTTTTCCTTACATACCTTTTTCTTGTATTTGTACACTGTGTGTACGTTTGTGAATAAATAAACATGGTTTATTTTTTTGTGTTTTAAGCATGTTAATACAAGCGTTTCTATTTGCGGTTTTTTATTTAATAGTATTATTATTTCTATATACATATTTTTTTTTAAATTAAATACTTGATTTAATGATAATATGACTACATATTTATAATCAAGGTAATAAAATAATTTTATATGAGGTTAGATTAATGGAAAGCATTGGGGTTCGTCCTTTATTAGATAGAATTATTATTTCAAAAATAGAAGAACGTACTACAGATGGTGGTATAGTTATTCCTAATACTGTTGATAATAAATCACAGCGTGGTGTGGTTATTGTTGTTGGGCCGGGTAAAAAAAAAGATGATAAAGAACAACCTATATTATTAAATATTGGTGATACTGTAATTTTTGGTAAATATGCTGGAATTGAAATAACTATTAAAGGTAAAGATTATCTTGTATTAAAAGAAGATGATGTTATAGCAATAATTGATTAATTTTTTTTTAAGGAGAAAAATATGAGCGCTAAAGATATTCGTTATTCTGAAAATGCTAGAAATAAATTACTTGAAGGTGTAATTACTTTGGCTAATGTGGTGCAAAAAACATTAGGGCCATGTGGAAGAAATGTTGTTATAGAAAAATCTTTAGGATCACCTCTTATAACAAAAGATGGTGTTACAGTTGCTAAAGAAATTGAATTGGAAGATAGATGTGCTAATATGGGTGCGCAAATGATTAAAGAGGTTGCGTCACAAACAGCTGACATTGCAGGCGATGGAACCACAACAGCTACTGTTTTAGCTAAAGCAATAGCTATTGAAGGCAATAAATATGTGGCTTCTGGAATGAATCCTATGGATTTAAAAAGAGGTATAGATCAAGCATTAGATGTTTGTGTGACTGAATTAAAAAAAATGGCCATTCCTTGTATAAGTGATAAAGAAATAGCACAGGTTGGATCAATTTCCGCCAATTCAGATAAACAAATTGGTGATATTATATCAACAGCTATGTCTAAAGTTGGTAAGGAAGGGGTTATAACAGTTGAGGAAGGTAATAGTTTAGAAAATGAATTGGAAGTTGTTGAAGGCATGCAATTTGATAAAGGTTATTTATCACCTTATTTTGTAAATAATCAAAGAAACATGACATGCGAATTAGAGAATCCATATATTTTAATAGTTGATAAAAAAATTAATAATATTAGAGATATGATTCCTGTATTAGAAAATGTGGCTAAAAGTGGTAAGCCATTGTTTATGATTGTTGATGATTTAGAAGGTGAGGCTTTAGCTACTTTAGTTGTTAATAATATGAGAGGTGTTGTTAAATCATGTGCTGTTAAAGGTCCAGGTTTTGGTGATAGAAGAAAAGCTATTTTAGAAGATATAGCTATTTTAACAAACACAACAGTCATTTCAGATGAATTAGGGCTTTCATTAGAAGCAGTAAAAGTAGATGATCTTGGTATATCTAAAAAAGTAATAGTATCTAAAGATGATTCTACAATAATAGATGGTGCTGGCAAGGTTAGTATTATAGAAGATAGAATTAAACAAATTCAGAAACAAGTTGATGATTCTACATCTGATTATGATAAAGAAAAATTACAAGAACGTATTGCTAAATTATCTGGTGGAGTTGCTGTTATAAAAGTTGGTGCGTCAACTGAAGTTGAAATGAAAGAAAAAAAGGCTAGAGTTGAAGATGCTTTACATGCAACTCGTGCGGCAGTAGAAGAAGGTGTTTTACCTGGAGGTGGCGTTGCTTATATAAGAATTATGAATAAATTATTTGATTTGAAATGTAATAATGATGATCAAGCTCATGGTGTTAAAATAGTATTAAAAGCATTAGAGGCGCCTGCTCGTCAAATTATTGCTAACGCTGGATTTGAGCCTGCTGTAATTTTAGAAAAAATTAAAAATGGATCTGATAATTTTGGATTTAATGCAGCTACAGAAGAGTATGGTGATATGATTGAATATGGTATTTTAGATCCTGCTAAAGTTACTAAGTGTGCTTTACAACATGCGTGTTCTATTGCAGGATTAATGTTAACAACAGAGGC
>CAYVZP010000001.1:33296-83158 GCA_964456515.1 uncultured Enterobacteriaceae bacterium | reverse complement strand
TTTTAATTATTTAATAATATAAATAATTTTATAATTAACATTTCAAAGCCTATTTCATCATTTAAAGAATATTTAATATATTGTATTTCTTTTTGTATTAAATTATACATATTATTGATTATATTAATTGTTAAATTTTTTGATAAATATAAAAAAATATTATTATTAATAAATTGTTTATCATAATGTATATTTGATTTATGTAAAATTACTTTATATAAAAGTAACTGGAGCTGTTTGATGATATTATTAATATTACAATTTTTATTTAATAAATAATACGTTTCTTTTAATACTTGATTTAAATTATTTTCATATATATTTTTTATTATATTTAATAAACGTGTGTATGATGATAATCCTAAAATTGAATATATATGTGAATTGGTGATATTTTTTATTGATCCTAATTTTTCTAATGTATTTATAGTTGTTCTTAAATTATTATCTGAATAAATTATTAATTGATTTATTAATATATTATTTATACTGTAGTTTTCTGTATTTAATATATGAATGATTCTTTTTTTAATGTTATTTTTTGATATATTTTTTAATTCTAAATTAATACAGCGCGAAATAATTGTTTTTGGTATTTTATTTATATGTGTTGTTACTAATATATATATATTGTTTTTAACTTCTTCTTCTAAAATTTTTAATAAAAAATTAAAACTATTCATAGATAACATATGACATTCATCAATAATATATGTTTTAAATTTATTTTTTATATTTTTATATTCTGATAAATTTATAATAGTTTTAAGATCATCGATTTTTGTTTTAGAAGCTGCGTCAATTTCTATAGAATCATAATTAGTATTATTATTTATACTTGTACAACAATAACATTTATTACATGGGTTGTCAGTAACCCCCGTTTCACAATTAAAACATTTTGTAATAATTCTAGCCAAACTAGTTTTACCTGTTCCATAATTACCATGAATTATAAATGAATGATGTAAACGTGTGTTTTTTATAATATTTTTAATTATATATATCGCCTCATTTTGTCCAACAATTTCAGATAGTGTTTGCGGGCGCCATTTATTTGATAATATTTTAATCATTTTTATATTATAGTAATATATAAATATTTTAATAACATAAAATATTTATATATTACTACCTAATAATTTAAAGAGTGTTAATTATTTTTTTTATATTCTTTTATATTATCAATAGTTTCATTAATTATTATATTAGTATAATTAGATAAAAATAATTCATTATATATTTTAAGTATTAAAGATAATTGTATAAAATCATAATATGTTTTTGGGATTGTATTATTTGTATAATTTAATTTTTTTAATGCTAAAGTGTATGATTCTTTTGTGATATAATATAATGCACAATTTAATTTTTTATATAAATAATTGTGTTTAATTATTTTATTTACATGTACAAGTTTTAAATTAATTGCAGGTATATTATTATGCTGACTTAACATATTTTTTGTTAAATAATACTTATAATTATATTTATTTAAATAATTTTTTGTTTTATATGCTAGTTTTTTTATATTTATTTGTAATGTAAATAAAACTGCAAGCGCAGCATTGTAATCAGAATATTTATTTATAATATTACCAGTAATTATTTCAAATCGTGCTAATTTAATTAAACCTAAATTATAATGTTTTTGTTTAAAATAAATTATATGCGTGTATATATAAGCTTGCTGTACATATATATTAAATATGTTATTTTCAGATATTATTTTATTAAAAAAATGATTTGCTTGCGTAAATTGTTTTTCAGCAAAATATTGTTTACCCAAAAAAAAGTTTATTTGTGTATCAAGAATTTTGTTAGCAAAACATGTGTTTAAATATAACAATAATAATATTGTTACAATATATTTTTTCATTATAATATTTACCCTATTTTTTTATGTTAATTAAGTATACTATAAATATTATTTAAAATTAAATTTAATAGATAAGTTTTTCAAACGAAGGTTGCGTATAAATTGACTGCATATATATTTTTTGATATTAATATTTAAATTTTTACCTGCATATATATTTAAAAAACATGGAATATAACTAACAATTGTAATTTTCGTTATATTTATTTTATTATTTATTTTATTAATATCATTTTTAAATATAATAATTTTTTGTTTAAAATCAATATTTTTTTCATTGTTTTTAATTTGATTTATTTTTTTAAATATATTTTTAATTCCAAATTTATATTTTGATGAAACGAATTGATATGATGTATTTTTTAACATATATTGTTTTTGTTTAATAATTTTTTCTGCTATTATAATACTCTTTTTATTTTGTAAATCACTTTTATTTATTATTATTATTTTATACATTTCATTATTTTTATTTAAAATAATATTTAAATCTTGTTTGTTTAATAAATTAATTATATCAATAACTATTAAAGAAACATTACTATTTTTCATTGAACGTATAGCATTATTTATTGGTAATTGTTCTAATTTATTTATAATATTTTTCCTTTTTTTAATACCAGGTGTATCAATTATAGAAAAATGTTGATTGTTTTTTTTAATAACTTCAATTATATTATCACGTGTTGTACCATGTTCATTATAAACTATTGATGTGTTTTTTTTTGTTAAAGCGTTAATTAATGATGATTTACCTACATTCTGTCTTCCTATTATTAATATTTTAAAATTTTTTGTTCTATTAAATTGTTTTGTAATTAATGTATTAAAATTATAATTTATTTCCTTTATTAAATCATGTAATCCTATTTTTTGTTTAATAGAAATTTTAATTAATTTTATATGTGTGATATTTTTATTTAAATTAGATATATTTAATAAATCGATTTTATTTAATATATAAATAATTTTTTTTTTAATATTTTTAATCATATTAATTATATTATTAAATTCTATATTATTATTATTATTATTATTATTATTATTATTATTATTATTAATAATAAATAATATTAAATCTGATTTTTTTATAATTAGCCAAATTTTTTTTAAAGATAATATATCTATATTATCTGATTTATACCCTAACCCTGGAGTATCTATTATTTTATATACTATTTTATTAATTTTCAAATAACCGGAATTACAATCACGTGTATATCCATGGTAATTTATTGTTACTGCTTGTTTTTTATTAATAAGTAAATTAAATAACGATGACTTCCCTACATTTTTTTCACCTATTATTATTATTTGTTTCATTATATTATTTGCATTATTTTAATTTTATTTTTTGTTTTTATATATATAATATTTTTTGAATTATTTATTATAATTTCATCAATATTAATATGAAGATTTTTCTGTAATATCAATTGACCTGATCTTAATTGAATAATATAAATATGTTTTTTATAGCATAAAATTATCATTTGCATTTTTTTTATTATATTTATTTTAACATTATTTTTATTTTTAAATAACGTATTTTCCCATTGTTTTTTACCAGTATATTTATTTAAACATACTATAATACCATTGTTTTTTAAAATTATTAAATTTTTTTTAATAATAAAAAAATTATTACAATCAGTATATTGCATATTAGTTACCTGCCAATGTATTTTTTTTTTTATAAGATCAAATATTATTAAATCACCTGACGTATTACATATAAACATTATATTTTTATATATTAATGCTTTTTTTATTTTAAAATTATGATTTTCTACACCAAGGGATTTAATTTGAGATATATGGTATAAATATATTGACTTTATTTTTTTGCCAGTTATTTTATTAAATAATATAATTTGTTTTGGGGCGTAAATATATATTATATAATTATTATGTTTAAATAATTTTGAATTAGTAAAAATAATAAAATTTTCCATTAATATTTGATTACGCCATAATTGTTTTCCAGTAATAAGATTAAATGCTATGATTAATCCAGCATTTTTATCTATTATTATAGAATCGCTTGTTATAACTGATGCGTATATTTTACCACTTATATATTTTTCCCATAATATTTTATGATTTAATTTGCTTAATATGATTATTTGATTTATTGTGGTTATTATTATTTGATTTGCATTATGTTTGACGCTTTTAACTTTATTATATATATTTAATTTTATTATTTTACTTAATTTACGATCATTATATTGATATAAATAATTTTTATTTATAACATATAAGATGTTATTTGAATAATATATTTTAGCATTTTTTATATATATAGTATCTTTTAAGAATATATTTGATGATGCAAATAAATTAAATGTAACTATTAATAATATTATTATTGTATTTAAACTGATGATTATTTTTTTCATGTTAATGATGTTAATATATAATGATTTTTATTAATTATATTATTATAATAAATAAATGTTTTAATTGTATTATAATTTAAATAATGCTTGTACAAATATACGCATGCCGTGTCATAATATAATGAAGTATATTTGTTTTGGATTATTTTTTTAGCATAATATTTTGCGTTTTTAGTATCATTGTTTTGTATATGTAATATTAATGTATAATATAAATAAGATTCTTTTTTTTGGATATTAGTTGTATGATGCAATAAATAAAATGTGAATATTAATGATGCTGATATAATTAATATACTATAAATTGTATGTTTGAAATTTTTCATATTATTTTTTTCTATTATAAATGTATTTAGTATTTAGTATTTAATTTTTATTTTTATAAATTAAATTTTTATTATTATTATTGATTCTTATATGTTCTAATATTTTTAAATTAATATGAATGCTTTTACTATTATTTATTAATGTTTTAAATTTAATTGGTTGTTTGTTACAATGTGATAATAATAAACTTAATCGTTCTATACCTATAGCGCACCCTGTACAATATGTATTGATTTTAAATAAATAGTATGATAATTTATTATATCTGCCTCCAGCACAAATTGTTAATTTTTTATTATTAATATTGCTCGTCCATTCATAAACAATATTATCATAATAATCTAAACCTCTAACAAGTCTATGATTTATCGTAAATGATATATTACATTTCGCTGCGGTATAAATCGCTTTGATAAAATTATATCGTATTTGTCTATTTAAGCAATCTATTGATTTTGGTAATTGTATATTATTTATAATTTTATTTTTATCTAATAATTTTAATACGTTTATAGTTTTATTAATTTTTATATTTATTAAATGTTTATTAAAAAAATTATATAAAATATTTTTATAATTAGTATTGTTGTCTAAACAATTTAATTCTAATATTATGGTTTCAATATTTAATTTATTAAATAATTTTTTTATTATTATTATATGTTCTATTTCTTTTATATAATCTTTAACTCCAAATGATTCTATACCAATTTGATAAAATAATCTATGACGACCTTTTTGTGGTTTTTCTCTACGAAACATTGGACTGATATACCATACATCTATTTTTTGTTTATTTCTTAAAAATCCTTTTACAGCTAATGATTTAAGGCAACTTGTTGTCCCTTCAGGTATTAATGTTAATAAAATTTTATTTTTATCATAAAATGAAAACATTTCCTTTGTTATAATATCAGAGTTTTTACCTAAAGTTTTTTTAAATAAAAACGTTTTTTCTAATAATGGCAATTTAATTTCATTATATCCATAGGAATAAATAATTGCATCAAATGTTTTTACAATATTTTGAAACCTGTATATTTCTGGTATAAATATTTCTTTTATTCCTTTAATATTATATATGTTAATCATATTTACCGCACAATTGTCCACATCCACCATTTATATCAAATCCCATGCTTTTTCTTATAGTTGTTATTATATTATTATTTTTTAATATTTTTTGAAATAATTTAATATTATTAGATTTACTACAACTATATTTATAATTATTTTTTTTAAAATCATTAAATGGTATTAAACATACTTTACATTGTATGTATTTTAATAATTGTGATAAATTTTCCGCGTCAACCTTTGAATCATTTATATTATTTAACATAATATATTCAATTGTTAGGTTATTTTTCTTAAACATGGTACATGTATGTAACAATTCAGTTAATGAATATTTTTTATTTATTGTCATTATTTTAGTTCTTAAATTATTTGTGGTTGCGTGTAAAGATAAAGCTAAACGTATATTTAAATTGTTTAATTGTATTACATTAGGTGTTATACCAGCACTACTTACAGTAATTTTATTTACATGAATATTCATACAATATTTATTGTTTATTGTTTTAATTGATGCTAATAAATTTAAAAAATTTAATAATGGTTCACCCATTCCCATAAAAACAACATTTGTAATAATTTTTTTGTGTATAAATTTTGTAATAATTTTTTTTGCTATTAATATTTGTGATAATATTTCCCAATGTTTTAAATTACCTTTAAATTTCATTTTACCGGTATAACAAAAAGAACAATTTAAAATACAATTTATTTGTGATGATAAACATAATGTAAAATGATTTTTATTATTTGGAATTAAAACACTTTCTATATAATGATTGTTTGTTAATATTAACTTAATTGTATTATCTTTAGATAATAAAGTTTCTTTAATATATAAATATTTAATATATGATATATTTTGCAATTTAAATCTCGAAGTATTATTAATGTTTTTTATTAAATTTAAATTTGCATTATTTTTATTATATATATGTAATAATATCATTTGATAATAAAACGGTTTTTCATTTAATAATAATATAATTTTTTTTATTGATGTTGGATTTAAATTAATTAAATTAATTTTCCAAGATTTTTTAATATTTATCATTAAATATAATATCATTTTCTTTAATATAAGAAGTTATGCTATCTGATGCATGTACAGTATTTTTAGTTAAACTTGTGGCAAATTTATATCTAATTGTATTTTCTTTCGCTTTTGTATAATTAGTATCTCCTATTAATGTTCTAACGCATTGTATGGTATTAATATTATCAGTTTGTAAAATTAAAGCAGTGATATTATATGATGTCATAAATTCTATTAATTCAGAATAAAATTTTTTGTTTTTATGATCGTTATAAAATGCCTGAGCTTGTAATTGCGTTAATTTTAATATTTTTATTTGTATAATATTTATATTATTTTGTTCTAAAATTGATATAATTTTACCAATTATTTTTTTTTGCATAGCATCTGGTTTAATTAACAACAATGTTTTATTTTCATTCATTTTTTTTCCTTTTACATAAGTAAACATTTATAAGCTGGATTTTGTTTTAATAATTATTTATCTTAAATATAAATTTGTATATATTTTTTTGCAAACACCTAGATAATTTTAAAAAAATTTTTATCTTGTTTGTTTTTGCTCCTAATAAGATTTATTAATATTTTCAATTAGTTTTAATCTTTTACATTTTTTTTCAATTATTTTTTTCTATAATAGTTTCTTTCAATTTTTATTTATTAGATTTTATCTAATATATTTTTTAGGAGTCCAGACTTTCCTCTTTAAACAAGTTATTTATATGTTTACTTTTTTGTTAATAATAATATGGCTGTTGATATATATATAGAAGAATATGTACCTACAATTATACCTATAGATAATATAATTGAAAAATAAAATAAATGATCCCCACAAAATAAAATTAATATAGTTGTTACAATTAATGTTGATATTGATGTCATTAATGTTCTGGAAATTGTATTATTAATTGATATATTTATTATATTTTCAATAGATCTATCATGATATATCTTGATATTTTCACGTATTCTATCAAATATAACCACAGTATCATTTACTGAATAACCAAACACTGCAAAAATGGCAGACATTACTATTAAATTTAATTCTATTTCAAAAAATGATATTAAACCAATTAAAATTAATACATCATGAAATAATGTTAATATCGCGCTAACAGATAATTGTATATTAAATCTATAACTTAAATACATAAACATGCTTATTATAGCAATTATAATAGCATTAATACTATCAGTTATAATACTACTATTTACCTCCGCTCCAATATAATTTATTTTTAAAATTATACCATTGTTTTTAATTTTAGTTTGAATTGTTTTTAAAATTTCATCTTTTTTTTTTTCCGTTTTTTTTATTTTTAATTGTATATGTTTTTGTGACCCATAATGTTTAATGACTATATTTTTATAATCTTTAAGCTCTTTTTTAAAAAAATTTATATCAATATTATTATTACATTGAATTTCAATTTCCAACCCACTTGTAAATTCTAACCCTAAATTTATTTTATTATATGTAATAGAAATAACCGATAAAACACATAAACATATAGATAAAACTATATTTATTTTACTTAATTTTATAAAATTTATATTCATTTTAATAAAACTTTATTATTACAATTTATAAAATCAATGATTGTTTTTGATACAAATATTGAAGAATATAAAGATGTTAGTATACCTATAGATAATGTTATACCAAAACTTTTAATTGGGCCAGATGCTAATAAAATTAATATCAATCCTATTATTAAGGTTGTAATATTTGAATCAATAATGCTTGTTAGAGCATTGTTAAATCCATTTTCTATAGCTATTTTCATAGAATTTGATTTTAATTCTTCTTTAATTCTTTCAAATATTAATATATTTCCATCTATACTCATTCCTATGGTTAACGCTATTCCAGCCAAACCTGGCAATGTCACAATTATTCCAATTACTGACATTATTGATATTAATAATGTCAAATTTAATATTAAACTAATATTTGCTATTATTCCTAATGTTTTATATTTTAAAAACATAAATATAAAAATTGTAAATAATGATATATATATAGATATTAATCCATTTTTAATATTTATTTCACCTAAAGTTGGTCCTATCAGTTTTTCTTCAATGATTGTTATTGATGTGGGTAATGATCCTGATCGTAATAATAAAGCTAAATCTTTAGATTCTTGTAAATTTAATCCTGTTATTTGAAATTGATCACCTAATTCTGTGGTTATTTTTGCTATATTTATTATTTTTTCCTTGGTTTCTTCAATGGATTTATTATTATATATATTTTCTTTATATATTATAGCAATTAAATTACCAATATTTTTTTTTGTTATTTTATTAAAAATTTTAGCATCTTTTTTTTTAATTGTAATATTAATACATGGTTTATTAAAAGTGTTTTCAAATCCTGATGTTGCATGTATTATTGAATTGCCAGTTAAAATAGGTTTGTTTTTTAATATTATTGGAATATTATCATCATTATATAATATTTTAACATTTTTTTTTGTTAAATTAGTTAAATTTTTAGTTTTATTTACTAACATAAAATTTAATGTAGCTGTTTTACCAATTATTTTTTTCGCATATGATATATTTTGTATTCCTGGTATTTCCACTATTATTTTGTTAATACCATTTTGTTGAATTATTGCATCAGATATTCCTAATTCGTTTATTCTTTTTGTTAAAATATGTATTGTTTGTTCTAATGCATTTTTTTTAATTTCCATTTCTATATGTTTTTTTATTTTAAATTTCATTACATTATTTTTATCATAATATATTTCAAAATCATTTATATTTTGATCTATAAAATTATAATAAATATCATGTTTATTTATATTATGAAAAGTAATTTTAATTATTTTATTATTTTTACTTTTAATTATATTAATTTTTATATTATTTTTTTTAAAATAATTTTTTAATAATAAAAAATTTATTTTAGTTATATTTTTAATATTTTCATACGTATTTATTTTTATTAATAAATGAACCCCACCTCTTAAATCTAATCCCATTTTCATTGGTTTTGAATTAATATATTGAAATAGTTTTAATTTATTTGAATTTAATATATTTAATGATATTACTGCTGGCAATTTTTTCTTTTTTATTATTTCATATGCATTAAATTGATCAACTGTAGTTGCGAATCGTATTATTAATACATTTTTTTCCTCAATTTTAATAGATTTAGATATAATTTTTTTTTTAATAAAATCGTTATTTATTTTAATTACAAAATTATTATTTATTTCTTTATGACTATTTAATATTATTGATGGATCTTCACCATATATATTTGGAGCAGCATATATTATACTTATAAAAAAAACAACTAATATAAAAATACATTTTTTTTTAAGTGATATAATCATTTGATTTGTTTAATACTATTTTTAGGTAATATCGTTGATATAGCATCTTTTTTTATTATAATATCTGTATTATCATTTAATGATAGTATTATAAATTGATCTAATATTTTTTTTATTTTACCTAAAAAACCGCTTTGAGTTACAACTTCGTCATTAATTTTCAAGTTATTTAGCAATGTTTTATGATCGTTGGCTTTTTTAGTTTGCGGTCTAATTAATAATATATACATTAATATAAATAAAAATGGAAATAATAAAAATGATCCTAATGAATCAGTTATATTATTTGTTTGATTTGCATAACTTATATTTGATATTAAAAATGACATTAAAAGAACTATATATTTATTAATCATATTTTATTTTCCTTGTTTTAGATTTATTTATCTAATAATATAGAATTAATTATTTTATTTGTTATAATATCAAAAAATATGTTTTTCTTCAACACACATTTGCCGAGATGGTGAAATTGGTAGACACGATAGACTCAAAATCTATTGATCGTTAGATCATGAGAGTTCAAGTCTCTCTCTCGGTATTTTTAATATGGAACTATATTTTGACTTTAAATATTGATAAAATTTGGCATAATTTTTTATATTATGAATTTAAAAAACAATACATTATAAATTTAATGCAATTTTTAATAAAAGAACGTATAAATAAAAATATTTATCCTTCCAATAAATTAATTTTTAATTTTTTACAAATTACACCGTTTCATAAAGTTAAGGTTGTTTTTTTAGGTCAGGATCCATATTGTGCAACTGGACAGGCACATGGTTTATCATTTTCTATTTTACCAGGAATCAATTTAACTAGTTCAATAATTAATATTTATAAAGAATTATATGATGATCTTGGAATAAATAATAAAAACAATGCATGTTTATTAAAATGGGGAGCACAAGGAGTATTATTAATGAATAGTATATTAACAGTTGAGGAAAATAAACCTGGATCACATAAACATCTTGACTGGGAGATATTTACAGATAATATTATAAAAATTTTATCTGAATCAGAACGTAAAATAATTTTTGTATTATTAGGTAACTGTGCAATAAATAAAATTAAATATATTAATATAAATAAAAATATTATAATTACTGCAGCACACCCATCTATTAAATCTGCTAATAAAGGTTTTTTTGGATCAAGAATTTTTTCAAAAGTTAATATACATTTAAAAATGCTCGGTGAAAAAACTATTGATTGGAAAATAGGTTAATATTTATGATATATAATATTTTATATCAATTAGAAAAAGATTATCTTGTTTATAAAAATATAGAATGCAATATTTTATCTAATAAAAAGACATGTCATGACATTCAATATCCTAAAATTTTAAAAAAGTATTCTTTATTAAAGAAAAAATTACATAATTATTTTTCTTATAAAAAAATTATAACTGATATTGATGATTTGAAAAAATTAAATGCAGAAGAAATTGATATAAATATAAAAAATTTAATTTTAATAGAATTAACTGTTTTAGAAAAAAATAAACAGGACATTATAAAATGTATTAATGAATCTATTATATCAAAAACATCTTCTGATGATAATGAGAATTATAAAAAAATTTTTATTGAAATTAGATCAGCTTCTGGTGGTAATGAATCAGCTATTTTTGCAGAAGATTTGTTTAAAATGTATATTAATTATTTCTATAATATTAAATGGACTTATCATATTATGAGTTATAATAAAGGTAATGTATCTGGTTATAAAGAAATTGTATTACAAGTTATAGGTAAAAATGTTTTTAAATTTTTAAAACATGAATCTGGAATTCATAGAGTACAAAGAATTCCAATTACTGAAACCAATGGAAAGGTTCATACGTCAACATGCACCATTGCTATTTTACCTGAAATTAAAAACGTAAATGAAATTAATATAAATATAAATGATATACGTGTTGATACATATAGAGCATCTGGTGCTGGTGGACAACATGTAAATATGACAGATTCTGCTGTTAGATTAACACATATCCCAACAAATATTGTTGTAGAATGTCAAAACGAACGTTCTCAACATAAAAATAAAAATAGTGCCATGAGTTTATTGACATCAAAATTACTAGACAGGCAAAAAATTAAACAAAAAAAAATATTAGATAACAAAAGAAAAAATATGGTTGGATCTGGAGATAGATCAGAAAAAATACGAACATATAATTATAATAAAAATAGAATCACCGATCATAGAATTAATTTAACTTTATATAGACTAAAAGATGTTATGAATGGCAAATTAAACTTAATTATAGATTGTTTAATAAATGTTTGATAAATATAAAATTTTACATTCCTTATATTTTAATAAACTTGCTAGAATATTTATTAATTATTTATTTAAAAATAAATATATAAATAATTATAATATTAATATATTTTATCCTATTTTATTACCACGTAATGATAGTGTTTTATTAATAAATATATTAAACAATTTTTTGTTTTTAAAAAATTTAACAACATGTCTTGAGCTTGGTTTTGGTTCTGGTTTTTTTAATAATGTTTTTAAATGTAATAACATGAAATTTATTTTTATCTCATTTGATAAAAAATATTTATGTTTTATAAATTCAAAGATTAATTGTAAAAATCTGTATACTTTTTGTTGTAGTTGGACTTATTTTTTATTTAATATTAAAAAATATAATATCATTTTTTCTAATCCACCATATTTATCTATAGAAAATTTTAATTTTTATTTTAAAAAAAATGAAAAAACAAAATATTCATTAAGTTCTAATAATTATGGTTTATATGATATTTTTATAATAATATGTTTCTGTTATTATATTTTAATTTTAAATGGTGTGCTAATTTTAGAACATGGTTATAATCAATCTAAATTAATTAGAAATTTAATGAAACTCATTGGTTTTATTAATATCTATACATTTAAAGATTATAATTATTTATGTAGAGTAACTTATTCCGAAAAATAAATATATTTTCACATTATAAGGTAATAATTGTATGTTTAAATCATTAATATTTATAATTTTATCCATTGTTGTTGTACAGCTGTTTAATTTTATTTTAAAATTTATTTCTTTTTATAAGCAAAAAAAAAATAATGTAAATTCATCAAATAATACAGCTTCTTTAAATATGATCCAATGTGATAAATGTAAAATTTATTTAACTAAATCTGAAGCTCATTTATCAAATGGTAAATTTTTTTGTAAAGATCATATAAATTAATATACTGTTATTTTATCATGTATTTTAATTTTATTAAAATTTTTAATTGTTATGCCACATTCATGTCCATGTGTAATTAATGAAACGTTTTTTTTTAAAATCTTTATTGAATTTATATAACCTTCATGAATTATATTATTTTGTCGCGTTATTTTAATTTTTGAATTATTTTTAATAACACCAGTTGTTATTAAACATCCTGCTATAATATAAGTTTCATTGTTAAATATTTTTTTAACTATTGCGGTACCTATTACATTATTTTCTTCTATCAATTTTTCATTTTCATTTATTTTAATTGTTACAAAGTTCAATATATCATATATTACATGAAATATATTTATTTCAATTAACTGTTTTTTTATAATATTTTTAATTTTTGAATCTTTTTTTACATTAAAACCTATTAGAAAAGCATGTGTTATGACCCCTAAATCTATATCTGAAGTATTAAAATCACCTATATCAATTTTTATTATATTTATTTTTATTTTTTTTGTTGACAATTTTTCTAATGATGTTTTAATAGCATTCATAGACCCTTGTGTATCAACTTTAATTATTACATTTATTTTAGTAATATCGTTATTAATGTTTTGAAAAACAGTTTCTGGATCATATATATCAATTGTTTTAGTAATTGAATTGGTTTGTATTACATTTATTTTTTTTGTTTTTTTATAATTAATTATTATTTCAAATGTTTCACCTATAATTACATCTTTATCTAATCCAATGATGTTAACTGGAACAGATTCACGTGCCATAGATATTATACTATTATTAGTATCATATATATTTTTAACCTTTCTGACCACATTATTTATTTTAATCATACCACCTTTTTCTAAACAACCATTTTTTAATATTATTGTTGATATAAAACCCTTTCCGGTGTCAATTTTATTTTCTAATATTATGCCATAAGTTTTATCATTTGTGTTAATTTCAAGCTCTAACATTTCTGATTGTATATATAACATTTCCATTAAATTGTCCACCCCTTTCCCTGTTTTGGATGATATAAGCGAAACTATTACGTCTCCACCCCATTTTTCTGGAACTAATTTTTCTGCTATTAAATTATTTAAAATAATTTTTTCTTGTTCTCCAGCATCATTACTTTTATCTATTTTATTTAATGCTATTATTGTCGGTTTTTTAAATTTTTTTATTAAATTTATTGATTCAATTGTTTGTGGTTTAATTCCATCAGTTATTGAAATTATCAATAAAACAATATCAGCAATTTTTATACAATTTTCTCTATTACTATTAAAAGCAAAATGTCCTGGCGTGTCTAAAAATGTCATATTACCAAATTTGGTATTTATATAATACGATTTAATATGTTGTGTTATACCACCATGTTCTTTTACCATTTTTTTATTATTGTTTATATAATTTAAAAACGTTGTTTTTCCATGATCTATATGGCCAACAACAGTTATTATTGGCGATCTATAATTTTTTTTTTTAATCATAATTTATATTAAAAGTTAAGAGTTTAAAGTTTAAAGTTTTTATAAATTTAGCAAATTGAAAAATTAATAAAAAAATAATTATTACTTTATTTAACTTATTACTTTTATTTTCCAATTTGTTAATCTATTTAATAGTTTTATATTTTGACCAGCTTTACCAATCGCTTTTGGTATATTTATTTTATTTATTATTATTTTAATAAATTTTGTTTTAACATTTATTTCAATTGTGTTTATTATTATATTATAAAACATATTTAAAACATATTTTATTATATTTTTATTCCATATTATTAAATCAATTTTTTCTTTATTTAATTCATTAGACACATTTTTAATTCTAGAACCTCTTATTCCTAAACATATACCAACTGGATTTAATTGTTTATGATGACTTATTATTGATACTTTAGATCTTAGTCCTGGATTTCGTACTATATTCTTAATATGTATTATGTTTTCATTAATTTCAGGCACTTCCAATTTTAATAAATTAAAAAGCATATTATTACATACCCTACTTAAATAAATTATACTATCAGTTTTATGATTTAAAATTTCTTTAACACATGCTTTAATTTTATCATTAATTTTAAAATGTTCATATGGAATTAAATCATTTTTATGTATCACACCATATATATCATGATTTATATCAATTATCAATGAATACATTGTTTGTTTTTTCACTATACCTATTATAGTATTTTTATGAAAATTATCTAATTGAAATTTTTTTTTAAAAGATCTTATTTTATTAATTATAATTTTCTTAGCTGGATCAATGTTTTGTCGTTTAAAATTAGATAAATATATTTCTTTTTGATAATTATCATTTAATAAATTAGTTATTTTAATTTTTTTAAAAGATTTTTTTATTGAAATATTATATTTATTTATATTTATTATATCATATATTGCATATACATTATATATGCCATTTACATTATTTATATTTACATTTATATTCAATAATTTATATTTAGCTTTAGTGGCGTGTAATATAGCTTGTTTAATTGTAGTATATATAATATTTGTGGAAACAGAATTTTCTTCTGAAATATCATCAACTATTGGTTTTAAATGAATTATTTTACTCATCATATGATTTTATGAATTTAAAAATAATAATGGTAGCGGGGGTAGGATTTGAACCTACGACCTTCGGGTTATGAGCCCGATGAGCTGCCAAACTGCTCCACCCCGCGTTGATAAAAATTTTAATAAAAAATAAAATAAAAAGCAAGTAATATTAGAAAAAATAATATAATTATTTTAATTATTTTAATTATTTTTTCAATTTTTTTATTTTCCACTATAAATTACACATTATCAATATCACCAACAATACCTATAAATTATTTATCATTCAAAGGTTAAACAAGATGATAGGATTTAAATTAGCTGGGGTATTAATCACTTTAACAGCTATTTCTAGTTATATAAATTATCGTTATGTAAAATTACCTAAATCTATAGGAATTACTATTATAACACTTTTTTTATCATTGTTTATGATTGTTGGTACTAAAATAGGATTTAATATTAGCGGTAATGTATTTATTGGTGTTAAATTTAATGACACATTTTTACATGGCATGTTAAGTTTTTTATTATTTGCCGGCTCATTGCATGTTAATGTAATTGAATTATCTAGATATAAAACGTTAATAACATATTTAGCTACCTTTAGTGTTATATTTTCAACATTATTTATTGGGTATTGTTTATATGTGTTAACTCAAATTTTTTGTATAAATCTACCATTTTATTATTGTTTTGTTTTTGGTGCATTAATTTCACCAACTGATCCTATAGCTGTACTAGGAATATTAAAAATAATTAAAGCGCCTAAATCATTGGAATTAAAAATAGCTGGCGAAGCGTTATTTAATGATGGAATGGGAATAGTTTTATTTTTTGTTGCATTAAGTTTAGCGTATGGCAAAAATACAGATTTATCTTTAGATACAATGGTGTTTTATTTTTTTAGACAAGGTGTTGGTGGTTTGATTTTAGGATTAATTATAGGATATTTTAGCGCTATTTTATTAAGAAATGTAAATGATCCAGAAATAACTATCATTTTTACACTTGGATTAGTTTCTGGAGGATATTACATATCACATTATATTTTTGAAGTATCTGGACCTATATGTATGGCCAGCGCTGGATTGGTTATAAGCAATATGATAAAAAAAGGCGAAATGACTGAAGATACCATGATACGATTATGCTCCTTTTGGGAATTGTTAGATGAAGTATTAAATGCTATTTTATTTGTTTTAATAGGATTAGAATTTATAGGTATTAGATTTGATATATATACCTTGTTATCTGTTTTTGTATCTATATTTATAGCACTATTTGGCAGATGGTTAAGTATACTTATTCCTATTTATGGATTAACTTATTTTAGAATGTTAAATTTTAAATTATTAAATATATTAACATGGTGTGGTTTAAGAGGCGGGGTTTCCATAGCTTTAGCTTTAAGTATAGAAGGCATTTATCATGATTTTTTAGTTAGCATTACATATGCTGTGGTTATTTTTTCTATGATGGTGCAAGGTATGTCAATAAGTCATGTTATCAAAAAATATTTACGTAGAAAAAGATAATTATTTTTATATTAATTTAATAAAGTGAAATATATGTTAAAATCTAAAAAAATGGGTGTTTTTAAATTAGTAATGTTATCTATTTCTGCCGTAGTTAGTTTAAAAAGTTTACCATTATTTGCAGAAGTTGGATTATCGTTAATTTTTTTTCTTTTAATTGCCATGCTTTTTTTTTTTATACCTATATCTATGGTTATTGCGGAATTAAGTTCAACATGGCCTTCAGATGAAGGTTGTTATTATTGGATAAAAAAAGCTTATGGTAAATCTGTAGGTTTTGTTGTAATGTGGGCATATTGGATGGAAAGTATTATATGGTTTCCTACAATGTTAATTTTTATAATTGCCATGCTATCTCATGCATTGTCACCATTTTTTCCTAATTTAGAAAATAATTATTATTTTTTTATTATTGGAATTATTTTAATTTTCTGGATTTTAACTTATATAAATTGTTATGGTATAGAAATCTCATCTATGTTAAGTTCTATAGGTGTAATAATCGGAACTATCATTCCAATACTTTTGATTATTTTATTTGGTATTATTTGGGTGTTAAATGACAATGAAATTAATATTACATTTAATGTAAAGTCATTAATACCTGATTTTAATTTAAATAATTTAGTTTTTTTTTCTGGTATTTTATTAGGTATATCTGGAATAGAAATTATATCATTTCATACACATGCTATAGATAATCCTAAAATTAATATTCCTAAAACTGTAATAATATCAGCAATAATAATATTTTTAATTTATTTACTTGGATCACTATCTATATCTATTGTTGTTCCGAAAAACGAAATATCATTAGCGTCTGGCGTTATTCAGGCATTAAAAGTGTTTTTTATTAAAAATAATATTTTTTTTATTATACCTATTTTAAGTGTATTATTATTAATAGGCTCTATATCTGGAATGAATACTTGGATTATGGGGCCAATTAAAGGCATGTTTGTAACATCTAATGATGGATTTTTACCTAAATATTTTAAAATTACTAATAATAAAAATATACCTGTAAGATTATTAATTTTTCAAGCAATTGTTGGCAGCAGTTTATCTATTATTTTTTTTATATTTATTAATAATATAAATGGATTAATATGGGTCTTTATATGTTTATCTGCACAATTTGCAGTATTTATGTATAGTATTATATTTTTATCTATTATAAAATTAAGAAAAAAATATCCTCACATTAAACGGCCATATAAAGTACCTTTTCTTAATTTGTTTTCATGGTTAGGTATTTCAATGTGTATATTTACATTTTTTATTTCTTATATACAACCCGCAAACATTAATATTATAGATAAAAAAATATATATTTTATTATTATCTGCATCTTTTATACTGTTAATGTTACCATCAATAATATTTATTTTAAAAAAAAAATAACACTTTTCTTATTATGTGTTTTTAATATTATTAATTTTAATTTTAAGTTGTTCTACTTTAATTATTTTTTTATTTATTATATTTTTATCTACATTCTGTATAAACAATTTATTTTGCAAAGTGGTTTCTATACCTTTAATTTGTTTTAATATTTTATTTATTTGTTTTAATTTAATGGTTTCATTAGCTTTAATATAATTTTTTATTATAATTAATATATCATTTGATATTTTAAAATTATAATTATTATTATATAATATATTTTTTGAAAATATAATATTGTTAATTTTTAATATTTTTTTTATTACTGTTTGAATGTATTCAAATTGATTTAAATCATAATATGTTTTAAAAAATAATGATAATTTATTATTTTTAACAATTATTTGTTTATTTTTTCTAATTATAGTACATATATTTTTTAATTTTATTATTTTTTTTATTATTATAATATTACTTATATGTTTTGAAACAGGATAGTTTTGAAATAATATGTTTTGATGTTTATCATATATATTATACCATATTTCCTCAGTTATTATCGGCGCAAATGGATGTAATAATATTAAAAATTCTTTAAATATTTTTTTAATATTTTTTTTATTATTATATCGATATTTATTTAATTTATATAAAATTTTTGTTATTTCTATATACCAATCACAAAATTCATTCCAAAAAAAATTATATATATTATTATTTGCTAAAAAAAAATTCCGTTGTTCTATATTTATTTTAATTTTTTTTTTTAATAAATCCCATTCTAAATTAATCCAGGTATCATATAACGTATGTCTATTAAATATGTCAACATCATTAGCACTTATAACAAAAATTAAAAATTTTGACGCGTTCCATATTTTATTACAAAAATTTTTATATTTATCAAATTTTTTTAAATCTATTTTTAAAGACATGCTATCAGTTGAAATTGAAGATAACATTAATCTTAACGAATCATTGCCATACGCCTTAATGCCTGCCGGAAAGGATGTATTAATGTTATTAATAATATCTTTTTTTACTTTATCTGTCATTAAATTTGTTATTTGTTTTTTTATTAAATCTTTTTTACTTATACCATTTATTATATCCATTGGATCTATTACATTGCCTTTTGTCTTCGACATTTTAGTTCCTTTATGATCTCTTAATAATCCATGAACATAAATTTCTTTAAATGGTATTTGATTTGTAAATTTAATACTAAACATTATCATTCTTATAACCCAAAAAAATATTATATCAAAACCAGTTATAAGTGTATTTGTTGGATAAAAACATTTAAATTCTATACTATTTTTTGGCCATCCTAAACTTGCAAACGGCCATAAAGCTGAAGAAAACCACGTATCTAATATATTTACATCCTGCCTTAACACAATTGTCTTATCTAAATTATATTTTTGTATAATATGTTGTATATTTTGACCAACATATTCATTATCATGTGTATCATACCATATTGGTATTTTATGCCCCCACCATATTTGTCTACTTATACACCAATCTTTAATATTATTTATCCAATCTATGAATATTTTTTTCCACTTAATTGGTATTATTTTTATTTTATCATTTTGAATAATATTTTTTACTGGTAAAATTAATGGTTTGGTTTTTATATACCATTGTGTTGTTAACAGTGGTTCAATTATACTTCCACTTCTATCTCCATAAGGTATTTTATTTTCATATGTTTCTACCTTATATATTAAATCAGCCTGCGTTAAATCATTAACGATTTTTTTTTTAGCGATTTCTATAGTTAAATTGATATAATGTTTTGACGCATTTTGATTAAGCGTACCATTTTTATTAAATATATTTATTATAGGTAACTGATGTTTTTGACCTATTTCAAAATCACTGAAATCATGCGCAGGAGTAATTTTTAAACAACCTGTCCCAAAATTTATATCAACAGCCTCATCTACTATTATAGGTATTATTTTATTTATTATTGGAACAATAATTTTTTTATTAATTAAATGTTTATATCGTATATCATTAGGATTAATTGCTATAGCTGTATCAGCAAAAATTGTTTCCGGTCTTGTTGTTGCAATAATAATATTATTATTTGAATTATGAATTTTATATTTTATATAAAATAATTGTGATGTAGTTTTTTTATATATTGTTTCTAAATCTGATATAGCAGTTTTTAATTTTGTATCCCAATTTACTATTTTTTTTGATTTATATATTAATTTTTCATTATATAATTTAATAAATGCTGTTTTTACAGCATAACAAAAATGTTTATCAAGTGTAAATCGACTTGTATTCCAATTAACTAAAAAACCTAAATTATCTATTTGGTTTTTTATTTTAATAATACCACGTTTTTTCCATTTTAAACTATATTTCTGTAATGTACTTTTATTATTACATTTAAATTTTTGTTCAATTAATATTTGAGAAGCAATGCCAGCATGATCTGTGCCAAGTTTCCATAAAGTACAATAACCATTCATTTTATAATATCTTATTAAAATATCCATTAATGTACATTGAAATGCATGCCCCATATGTAATTTACCTGTTATATTTGGCGGCGGAATTGTGATACAATATTTATTATTATTATTATAATTTGGTAAAAATTGTTTTTTTTTTTTCCATACAACTTGCCAATTTTTATTTAAATCAGTATGATCATATATTTTATTCATTTTATTTCTTGTATTATAAAATTAAATATTGATAATGGATTATCAGATCCGTTTACATTTATTATAGGAATATTATTACATAAATAATATTGCATAATTTTCAATATATTTTTATTATACTCTTTTAATCGTCTATCAATAACATTATAATTATCATCACATCTACTAATTAAATATGAACCTGACATATTATCAATGTATTTTATTTTTGGTTGATTAAATAATATATTATATATATTATCTGTATTTTTATTTATAACCCTGTATTTAATTCTTTTAAGTAATATTTTTATATCTATATTTATTTTTACTATATAATCAATTTTAAATTTAATTTTAGTTAAATATATTGCTTGTTCTAAAGTTCGTGGAAAACCATCTAATAATGTTTGTTTTTTAAGATTTTTTTTTAATAAATAAAATAATATTTTATTATTTATTAATAATCCTTTAGACATGCATGTTAATATATCATTTGATACTGCAGTTTTTTTTTCAATTTCATTTCTTAAAATATTTCCTGTTGATATATAATTCATATTAAATTTATTTTTTAATAAATTAGCTTGCATTCCTTTACCTGATCCTGGAGCACCTATTATTATTATATTCATTATTATATGACTTTATATATTTATTTTATATTATATATATTATTTATTTCTGTTCAACTGTTTTTTAGTTATTAAAATTGTATATTTTTTTTATATATTTTATTATTATATCAATTAACATCTTTTTATTTTAAAACAAATTATTATTATGGTTACAATTAATCAATTAATAAAATATGGTAGATTAAAGAAAAAACTAGCAAGCAAAACTCCTGCATTGCAAGCAAATCCTCAAAAAAGAGGTGTATGTTTAAAAGTTTATACAGTGAAACCTAAAAAACCAAATTCAGCTCTAAGAAAAGTATGTAGAGTGAGATTAACTAATGGAAATGAAGTGATAGCATATATACAAGGAGTTGGTCATTCATTACAAGAACATTCTGTGGTTTTAATAAGAGGCGGAAGAGTGCAAGACTTGCCTGGTGTTAAATATAAAGTTATTAGAGGCGCTCTTGATGCAACGGGCGTGGAAGGTAGAAAACAATCTAGATCTAAATATGGTGTAAAGAAATCTAAGAATTAATTAAGAGAATTTTTATGTCGAGAAAGAAAATAAAAATTAAAAATAAGGTTAAACCAGATATAATATATGATAATTCTTTATTATCTAAATTTATTAATTATATTATGGTAGCTGGAAAAAAATCTATTGCAGAAAGTATAGTCTATGGTTCTTTAAATATTATTAAAGAAAAAACTAATATGGATCCTATGATTGTTTTTTGCAAGGCTTTAGAACATATTAAACCGATAGTTGAAGTTAGATCAAGAAGAGTTGGTGGTGCTACATATCAAGTTCCAGTTGAAGTCAAGCCTAAAAGAGCAACAACGTTAGCAATGAGATGGTTGGTTGATTTTTCAAGAAAACGAAATGAAAAAAATATGATGTTTAAATTAGCTTTTGAAATAATTGAAGCTGCTGATGAAAGTCATTCAATAGGAAATAGTATAGGCAGGGGTGGTGCTATAAAAAAACGTGAAGATACTCATCGCATGGCGGAAGCCAATAGAGCTTTTGCACATTATAGATGGTAAAAGGTAGTTAATGTTTAAAAATAAAATAGATGTAAAAAGATACAGAAATATAGGTATTATAGCTCATATAGATGCTGGTAAAACAACTATTACTGAAAGAATATTATTTTATACAGGTGTATCACATAAAATTGGTGAGGTTCATGAAGGTGCAGCCACCATGGATTGGATGGAACAGGAACAAGAACGTGGTATAACTATTACATCTGCAGCAACAACATGCTTTTGGTCACTTGATGATGATTTATATAGAATAAATATTATAGATACACCTGGACATGTTGACTTTACTATTGAGGTTGAACGATCTTTACGTGTATTAGATGGCGCTATAGGCGTTTTTTGTGCTGTTGGCGGCGTTGAACCACAGTCAGAAACCGTTTGGAGACAAGCTAACAAATATAATGTTCCTAGAATAGTATTTATAAATAAAATGGATAGACCTGGAGCAAATTTTTATTCTGTATTAAAAAACATACACAAACGTTTCAATATTAAACCAGTGCCTATTCAAATTCCATATTATGAAAAAGATGAATTTATTGGTATTATAGATTTAATAAAAGCCAAATTAATTACATGGAGTTCCAGTGATTATGGTTCTAATTATCAGTATAATGATATTCCTGACACATGTATTCCTAATTACACAAAATACAAAAACATTTTATTAGAATCAATTGCAGAAACATCTGAAGAATTAATGGAAGAATTTATTAATACATCTACTCTAAATTTAACTAATATATATTTTGGATTAAGAAATTCTGTTATTAAAAGTGAAACAATTATTGTGTTATGTGGATCAGCGTTTAAAAATAAAGGTATTCAATTATTATTAGATTCTATTGTACAATATTTACCATCGCCAAATGATATTATTTATGATAAAAGTATTAAAATGATAGATGGGTGTGATTTAGAAAATCAAAAATTTGTAGGATTGTCATTTAAAATAGTTTCAGATTCATTCGTTGGAATATTAACATATATTAGACTATATACAGGCACTGTTAATTCCGGCGACGTTGTTTATAATAGCACAAAAAATAAAAAAGAACGTATTGGTAGAATATTACTTATGCATGCAAATTCCAGAGAGGAAATTAAATCCATTAAAGCTGGAGATATAGCTGCAGTAATTGGATTAAAATATACAACAACTGGCGACACCTTATGTTCCATTGGATCTAATATTGTTTTAGAAAAAATTATATTTCCAGAATCAGTTATATCCGTTGCAATAGAACCTAAAACTAAACATGATCAAGAAAAAATGGGATTAGCATTAAAAAAATTATCAACAGAAGATCCATCTTTAAGAATATCTGTTGATGTAGAATCATCACAAACAATATTATCTGGAATGGGTGAATTACATCTTGAAATAATTGTTGAACGATTGAAAAGGGAATATCTTGTAAATTCTAATGTAGGTAAACCAAAGGTTGCTTACAGGGAAACGATTTTAAATAAAGTTAAACAAGAAGGTAAGTATATACGTCAATCTGGTGGCAGAGGTCAATATGGACATGTTGTTATAACTATAGAACCTATAAAATCTGGAACCGGTTTTATCTTTTTAAATAAAATATTTGGTGGATCTATACCTAAAGAATATATACCAGCAGTAAAAAAAGGTGTTATAGAAAAAATACAAACAGGTGTTCTTGCCGGCTATCCCATGGTTGATATTAAAGTTACATTACTTGATGGTTCGTTTCATGATGTTGATTCTAGTGAGATGGCTTTTAAAAATGCGGCAGCTAAAGCTTTTAGGGATGGCGCCATTAAAGCTAAATTAATATTATTAGAACCAATAATGTTAGTAAATATTATTTCACCTACTAATTATTTGGGTGAAATAATTGGTGATTTAAATAAAAAAAGAGGAGTTATTCAGGAAATAAATGATATAATTTCTGGGAAGGAAATAAAAAGCAGGGTTCCCTTGTCTGAACTTTTTGGTTATTCCACTGTTTTAAGATCAATTACACAAGGCAGGGTAAGTTATAGCATGGAATTTAACTCATATTTACCAGTTCCTGAAAATATATTAAACAATTTATTAAATAAAACTTGAATAAATAAAAAAATATGACAACTCGTAATCAAACTATTAGAATTAAATTAAAATCATACGATCATAAAGTAATTGATCAATCCACAAAAGAGATTGTTGAAACTGCAAAAAAAACTGGAGCTAAAGTAAATGGGCCTATCCCATTACCTACTTATATAGAACGATTTACATTATTAATATCACCTCATGTTAATAAAAACGCTAGAGATCAATATGAAATTAGAACACATAAAAGATTAATTATTATAGTCGACCCAACTGACAAAACTGTTAATGCGTTAATGCGATTAGATTTGTCCGCCGGTGTTGATATTAAAATATCTGTTAGTTAAAAATGAGGATTTTTATGGGAATTCGTGTTATTGCATATAAATGTGGTATGACTAGATTTTTTACATCTAGTGGTTTATCAATACCTGTAACAGTTATTAAAATTTATAAAAATTATATTATAGATATTAAATTAAAAGCTAAAAAACAGTATTGTTTAAAAGTTTCCGCCTGTTTTATTAAAGATTATAAATTATCAAAATCTTTAATTGGTATTTATAAAAAAATAGGACTTGATAATTTAAAATATATGCATGAATTTTGTATTGAAAAAAATGAAATAAATGGTTTATCAATTGGCGATGAAATACCCACATCTATATTCGCAAATGTTACAAAATTAAACATTTCTGGAGTATCCAAAGGAAAGGGTTTTGCTGGAGTGGTTAAACGTTATAATTTTAGTATGCAAAGAGCTACACACGGTAATTCTTTATCACATAGAGTTCCAGGCTCTATAGGCCAGTGTCAAGATCCTGGTAAGGTTTTTAAAGGAAAGAAAATGGCTGGCAGATTAGGTGGAACAAATGTTACTATTAAAAATTTAGATGTTATTAATTTATACACAAATAAAAATATAATTTTATTAAAAGGTGCAGTTCCAGGATTTCCTGGAAGTAAGGTGATTTTAAAAAAATGTTTATAATAAACGTAAGTGAGTATAATATATGGAATGTTCAGTTTTAAAAAAAAATGGCGATATAAATATTATTAAAATAGCACCATTTATTTTTAATTTAGATTATAATGAAGCGTTAGTTCATCAATTAATTGTTTCTTATATTTGGAATTCTCATATAGGTGTAAAAAAACACAAATCTAGATCAGAAGTACGTGGCGGTGGTAAAAAACCATGGAAACAAAAAGGCAGTGGTAGAGCTAGAGTTGGTAGTATTAGAAGCCCGTTATGGAAAGGTGGTGGTAAAATATTTGCAGCTAAAGGTATTATGAAACATATTAAAAAAATTAATAAAAAAGTTTATAAACTAGGCATGAAAATGATTTTGTCTCAATTATTTCGTGATAATAAAATTAAAATTATTTATGATATTGATTTAAACACCAATAAAACAAAAGATTTTTTAAATAATATTAATTTTTTTGTTACCTCATCTTCTTTTTTATTAATTTTAGAATCTGTATCAACAAACATTTATTTTGCTACTAAAAATTTAAAAAATATATGTGTTATTTGTTATAATAATTTAAATCCTTTTTTATTATTAAAATATAATACTATTTTAATAACACAGGTTGCTATAAAAAATATTGAAGAGTGTTTTAAATGATTGATAAAAAATTTTATAAAATTATTAAGGGACAATATTCCACTGAAAAAACAGTTAGATTAAGTAATAAATCTAATGTTATTACATTTTTAGTTGATAAATTTTCTAATAAATATTCAATAAAAAATGCAATTGAAAAAATTTTTAATGTACATGTTTTATCAGTAAACATAATAAATGTTAAAGGCAAAAAAGTGAAGTTCAAAAATTTTATTGGTAAAAAAAAAAATTTTAAAAAAGCTATTGTAAGTTTAAAAAAAGGTTATGATATAAATTTTTCTGAATTTAAGTAAATTATGATTATATTAAAAAGATATAAACCTACCTCACCAGGCATGCGAGGTGTTGTTAGCGTTAAAAACACAGAATTATATAAAGGCAAACCGTATAAGAAATTACTTGTCTCAAAAATCCGTTCATCAGGTCGTAATAATCAAGGTAGAATAACTGTATGGAAACGTGGCGGTGGACATAAAAAAAAATATAGAATTATAGATTGGAAAAGAAATAAATATAATATTTCTGGCAAAATTGAACGCATAGAATACGATCCCAATAGATCACCTTACATAGCATTAGTTTTATATAATGATGGAGAAAGACGTTATATAATATGTTCTGAAGGACTAAATGTTGGTGATAAAATTATCTCAGGTTATAATAGCCCTATTAATATTGGAAATAGTTTACCATTAAAAAACATCCCGTTAGGAACGCAAATACATTGCATTGAATTTATTCCTGGTCTTGGAGCAAAGTTTGCTAGAAGCGCTGGCTGTTATGGACAGCTATTAGCTAAAGATGATCTTTATGCTACAATAAGATTGCGTTCAGGTGAGGTTAGAAAAATTTTATTAGATTGTTTTGCATCTATTGGCATTGTTTCAAAAAGCAAGCATAATCTTCAAAAGCTTGGTAAAGCTGGTAGAAACAGATGGTTAGGAAAAAAACCACGTGTCAGAGGTGTGGCAATGAACCCTATAGATCATCCACTTGGTGGGGGGGAAGGTAAAACATCTGGCGGTCGAAATCCATGTAGTCCATGGGGTTTATTGGAAGGCACAGTAACTAGAAAGGCTAAAAAACGCGGCCATAAATTAATTATTAAAAAAAGAAAAAAATAAATTATATTATTTATAGGAGTTTTTGTGACTCGTTCATTAAAAAAAGGTCCTTTTGTAGATTATCATTTGTTAAAAAAAATTAGACACGCTTCCACGTCTAAGCACAATAATATTAAAACATGGTCCAGAAGATCAATGATTATTCCTGATATGATTGGTTTTACATTTTCTGTTCATAATGGTAAAAAATTTATTTCTGTATTTATTACTGAAAATATGATTGGTCATAAACTAGGCGAATTTTCTCCAACAAGATTGTTTAAAGGTCATTCCAGCGATAAAGCAAAATTTAAAAATATAAAAAAAGGTAAAGTTTAGTATAAAGGATTTTAAATGATAGTATCTGCTATTTTAAAAAATGTTAGAATATCTAATCAAAAAATTAAACCAATAATTGATACAATTAGAGGTTTTAATATAGAATACGCTATTAATTTACTTAATTTTAGTAATAAAAAGGCATCATTTTTAATAAAAAAATTATTAATATCTGTATTAGCAAATGCTGAAAACAATAATAATTTAAATATTGATAAATTATATATTTGTAAAATTTATTCTACTAATGCTTCTAGTTTTAAACGACTAAAGATGAGAGCTAAGGGTAGATCAGATAAAATAATTAGACGAAATAGTCACATATTTGTTTATGTGAAGGAAAAGGAGTAATTATGGGACAAAAAGTTAATCCTATAGGCATAAGACTAGGTTTTATAAAACAAAGCAATTCATTTTGGTATCCAGATGGTAATTCATTTGCAAATATCTTAAAAAGTGATATTCAAATTAGAAAATATATTAGATCTACCTTACCTAAGGCTGCCGCTATTAGTAAAATTTTCATTGAAAGAATTGGTCAAAATGTTAAAATTATAATTAATACAGCTAGACCTGGAATTGTTATAGGTAAAAGAGGTGAGGATATAGAAAAATTAAAAACAAATTTAATTAAAAAATATAACATTTCTGTTAATATAAATGTAGAAGAAATAAAAAAACCTGAATTAGATGCTTATTTAGTTGCTGATAATATAGCAATTCAATTAAAACGTAGAGTGTTATTTAGACGCGCAATGAAAAGAGCTGTCTTAAGCGCCGTTAAATATGGTGCAAAAGGAATAAAAGTATCTGTTTCAGGACGATTAGGTGGAACTGATATTGCTAGACGCGAATGGTATAAAGAAGGTAGAATTCCATTACATACTTTTAAAGCTGATATAGATTATGGATGTGTTGCTGCAAACACTATTTATGGATTAATAGGTGTAAAAGTTTGGATTTATAAAGGTGATATAATTTTCAAAAAATAAAAATATATTAATATTAAGGTGTTTTATGTTACAACCCAAAAGAACGAAATTTAGAAAACAACAAAAAAATGTTAGTAATCGAAGTATTGCAACAAAAGGTCATTATGTAGCATTTGGTGAATATGGATTAAAATCATTAGATAATTATAGAATTACCGCACGACAAATAGAAGCCACAAGAATTGTTATATCTAAATGTTTGAAAAGAGGTGGTAAAATTTGGATTAGAATTTTTCCAGATAAACCAGTTTCTAAAAAGCCTATAGAAGTAAGACAGGGTAAAGGAAAAGGGGATGTTGATCATTGGGTTGCCACAGTATATCCTGGCACTATTTTATTTGAAATATCTGGCATCTCAAAAGATATAGCCATGACTGCATTTAAATTAGCAGCGTATAAACTTCCAATAAAAACTATATTTATTTCAAAACAAATGTAAAAAAATATGAATATAACATTATTAAAAAAACAAACTGTAAAAGAATTAAATGATAAATTAAATTTATTATATAGAGAAAAATTAAAACTATTATTAGAAAAAACAGATAACATTGAATTTAAAAAAGGCATGAAATTAAAAAAAATAAAACGTAATATAGCTCAAATATTTACTATAATAACTCAAAAAAAGGGCTGTCAGTCATGAATATTTTAAATGGCATTGTTATTAACAATAAAATGGATAAAACTTTAACAGTTAAAATTGAAAAAAAAATTAAAGATAAAAAATATAAAAAATATATTAAAACACATACTAAATATTTTATACATGATGAAAATAACAAATGCAAAATAGGTGATCATATAGTTTTTTGTGAAGGACGTCACATATCTAAAAAAAAAAAATGGATGTTAATGTCTATAACAAATGGTGATAATTTATGATTCAAATGCAAACAAAATTGCTTGTAGCTGACAATAGTGGAGCTAAAAAAGTTATGTGCATAAAGGTTTTAGGTGGAAGCAAAAAACGTTTTGCTTATATAGGTGATTTGATTAAAATTAGTGTAAAAGACGCAATACCAAATGGTAAAGTAAAAAAAGGTGAGGTTTTTAATGCTGTTGTTGTAAGAACTAAAACAGGTGTTATGAGATCTGATGGATCTGTTCTTAAATTTGATTCAAACGCTGTTGTTCTTTTAAACAATAAAAATGAACCAATTGGTACTAGAATCTTCGGACCTGTTACACGTGAATTAAGGTCTAGTAATTATATTAAAATTATTTCTTTAGCATTAGAAATTTTATAAACAGGTGGTATTTTTATGCTTAAATTTAAAGTTAATGATAAAGTTTTAGTTTTGACAGGTAAAAGTAAAAATCAAATTGGAATTATAAAAAAAATTATTAAACATAAAATAATTAAAAATAAAACAATTGTATATAAATACTTTATTATTTTAGAAGGAATTAATTTTATAAAAAAACACGTTAAAGCAAATCCTAATAAAAACAAAACTGGCGGTATAATTAACATTGAATCGTCTATTGCTTTTTCAAATATTATGTTAATTAACCCTAAAACAAATAAAAAAGATAAAATTTTTTTTAGTTTATCAGATAATAAAAAAAAATATAGAGTTTTTAAATCAAATTCTGAGGTTTTAACTTAAATGAATATATCTAAAGAATTTTATAATAATACCATTATTCCTAATTTTATTAAAAAAAAACATGTTACTAATATTATGGCTGTTCCTAAAATTTTAAAAGTTGTAATTAATATGGGTTTCAAACCATCAATTGTCACTAACAAAAGTATTGACGATTTTGTTAAAGAGTTAACATTAATATCTGGACAAAAACCTATTGTAACTAAAGCAAAACAATCTATAGCTGGCTTTAAGTTACGTAAAGGTTTTATTATTGGTTGTAAAGTTACATTACGTAAACAAAATATGTATAATTTTCTTGATAAATTAGTTGCATTAGTTTTACCACGTATTAGAGATTTTAAAGGATTGTCATCTAAATCTTTTGATGGAAGTGGAAATTATTCTTTAGGAATTAAAGAACATATAATATTTCCTGAAATTGATTATGATAAAATTTCCAGTGTTAAAGGATTAGATATATGTATTGTTACTAATTCCAAAACAAATGCTTTATGTAAATTATTATTAACAGAATTCAAATTTCCTTTTTAATTAGGATTATAAATTATGGCTAGATTATGTATGTCTAATAGAGAAAAAAGACGTGTTAAATTAGTAAAGAAATATTTTTTAAGACGCGAAGGTTTACGTAAAATTATAAATGATCTTAATGCATCTATGGACGCAAAAGAAATTGCTCAAAAAAGAATTCAAAAATTACCCAGAGATTCATCTAGCTGCAGATTAAGAAACAGGTGTTGGAAAACTGGTAGAGGTAATGGTTTTTATAGATTAGTTGGATTATGCAGGAATATGTTTAGACACCATGCCATGTTTGGTGATATCCCTGGAATTAGAAAGGCAAGTTGGTAAAACATTATGAATACACAAGATCCTATATCAAATTTAATTACTATAATTAGAAATGGTTATTTAGCAAAAAAAGATTTTGTTTTAGTTGATCATTCGAAAATAAAATTTAACATAGTTAATATATTAAAAAAAGAATGTTTTATTGATAATTGTTTTATTATAAATTCTGATATTACAAAAAAACAAATTAAAATTATTCTTAAATATTACGGTAACAAAATTCCTGTTATGAGAAAAATAACTAGAATAAGTAAACCAAGTATTAGAATTTATAGTAAATATACATTTTTATATAAAACATATAATAAATTTAGCGTTTCTATAATTTCAACATCTTTAGGTATTATGACCAATAAAGATGCTGTAAATAACAAATGTGGTGGTGAAGTTTTATGCATGGTAGAATAATTGATTTTTCTGAAAAAAAATTTAAAAAAATAATTAATATACCATCTAATATTAAAATTGAATATTTGAATGGTATATATAAAATCTCTGGTCCAAAAGGATTTATTAATCATAAATTAAATGATTTATTAAAAATAAATATATCAAATAATATTTTGTCTATTATTGTACAAGAATGTTACTTAAAAAAAAATAAAATAAATAAATTTTTATCTATACTTAAAACCACATATATTTTATTTAAAAATTATATTACTGGTGTTATACATTTATTTGATAAAACATTAATATTAAAAGGTGTTGGATATAAAGCTGAATATAATAACTCAATATTAAAAATGATTTTAGGTTATTCTCATCCTATTATTTATTTAATACCAAAAGATATTGAAATAAAAATTTTATCATCTAATTCTATATGCATTAAAGGTGTATCAAAACATAAAGTTGGTCAAATAGCTCAAAATATTAAACAATTTAGATTACCAGATGCTTATAAAGGTAATGGAATTATATATAAAAATGAGATAATAAAATTAAAATCACCTAAAAAAAGTAAATAGGATATTAATTATTTATGTATATTGCATCTAAAATTGACAGACGAAAAAAAAAAATTAGACATACTATAAAAAAACAATTTAAATATAGATTAACAGTTTATAAATCTAATAAACATACTTACGCACAGTTATATAACCCAGATTGCAATTTAGTTATTTTAAGTATGTCTACATTAGATAAAAATTTTAAATTAGAAATCAGTAAATGTGAACTTGATATTTTAAATAAAGTTACTAAATCTAAAATGCTTGCAAATTTACTGGCAATAAAAATAAAAGAAATGAATATTAAAAATATTGTTTTTGATAGATCTGGTTTTAAATTTCATGGAAGAATTAAAGCTGTCGCTGAAACCATTAATAAAAATGGTATTATTTGTTAATTTTTATATTTGGAATTTTTATGGTTAATTTTAAAAATGTAGTAGATAAAAAAGATTTGTTTTTTGAAAAATTACTACTTGTTAAAAGAAATACTAAAGTTACTAAAGGTGGTAGGGTTTTTAGTTTTGCTGTTTTAACTGTCGTTGGTGATAGAAATGGCAAGTTTGGAATAGGTAAGGGTAAGGCTAAAGAAGTTCCTTCCGCTATTCAAAAAGCGATGGAAAATGCTAGACGAAATTTAGTTAATATAAAAATTAAAAATGGTACTATTTTATGTAAACAATCGTTTACATATTGTTCTACTAAAATTGTTATGTTACCTGGAAATGACGGAGTTGGTATTATATCAGCCTCTAGTATTAGAGCAATCTTTGAAGCCGTTGGAATAAAAAACATATTTATAAAATGTTTTGGATCAAAAAACCCTAGTTTATTAATTAGGTGTGTGTTTCATGGATTGTTACATATGAATCATATCATTGAAACAACCAATTTTCGTCAAACATTATTAAATAAAAAAGAGTTATAAAAATGTCTTATTTAAATACATTTACATTACGTTTATGTAAAAAAAAAAGAGTTGGAAGAGGAATTGGTTCTGGTTTTGGTAAAACGTGTGGAAAAGGACATAAAGGACAAAAAAGTAGAGCAGGTTATTCAAAGCGTTTTACATTTGAAGGCGGACAAACTCCTTTAAATATTAGATTACCTAAATTTGGATTTAAATCACGCAAAAAACAATATGTTACTGAAATTAAATCTTCAATATTAAATAAATTTAATAATAAAAATATTAATTTAACTTTATTAAAAAAAAAAAATATTATTAAAAAAAAAATTAAATATTTAAAAATCATACATGATGTTGATATAAATAGACAAATCTTAATTAACGATTATAATATTAAATTATCTAAAAAAAATATTAAATAACAAAATTAATTATTATTGTGGAGGTGGTGGGATTTGAACCCACGTCTATAGTGATCTATACTAATTTTCTTATACATGTTTTTTTTACCTGAATAATGTCTTTAATTTTATTTAGGTTTAATTAAAATCAAATAAATGTTTTCTTTTCTCACATTTAAAAAATATTTAAAATAAATGGATATCTTCTTTTATATATATATTATCTTATTAAAGAAGATATAATAAAATAATATGCGATAAATTAAACAGCTATCGCGTAATTATAATTTTTATTGGCGTTTATTTGCCTTTTTTTTTTACGAGATTTAACTCGACATGAAAAATTAATATAATATACTATATCTACTCCAAATCACCCCCATTGTTACCTATTGTTTTTTTTTATTCAATACTTTCCTGAATGAAGTTCTAGCAAACATTTTTCTACTATAATTGTATATAATTTTCTCTCTACTTAAAAAATCTTTATCTATTTCCTGTAAATACCACAATAATGTGGATATCCAACAATCTATCAATGAAAAATTTTCACTTAAAAAATATGGCATTTCTTTAAATAATAATTTTGCACCCTCTATTTGTGTTATTAAATTTTTTTTATACTCTTCTAAATTTAAAGATAAATCATTTCTTAAATTTAATATATAATTTAATGTTTTAAACCAATCTTTGTTTATTCTATATATTAACAATCTAGTTTTACCACGCAAAATTGGATTTGCCGGCATTAATGGTGGATGCGGAAATCTTTCATCTATATATTCAGTTATAATTTCTGATTTATACAATATTAAATCTCTATCAATAAAAGTTGGTGTATAACAATATGGATTTAACTTTTTTAATGTATTTAAATTATCTTTTATTAATTTTTCTTCAAATTCAAGACATTTTTCTGTTAATACTAATTTTACCACATGTGAATAAGGGTCATTAAATCCATTTGTATATAATGTCATTATTGAATGTTTAATATTTGATATATACATTATTTAATATCTTTCCAAAACGCCTTTTTAGTAAAATACAAAATTATTGATAAAAAGATACAATATAATACAACCCAAAATCCTAAATTTTTTCTTTCAGTTTGAACTGGCTCACCAACATAAGACAAAAATGTTACTAAATCTTTAATTAAAAAATCATATTTCTCTTTAGAAATATCACCATTTTCAATTAATTCTAACATTTTTTCTATATCAGCATGTTTTTCAAAATTATCTTTTAAAATTTGTAATCCTTGTAATTTTAATAAAATATGTGGCATCCCAACATCTGGAAAAATTAAATTATTTACACCCCATGGTCTTGACTCATCTTTATAAAAACTTTTCATGTAACTATAAATCCAATTATTACCCCTGTATCTACTTAATAATGATAAATCAGGCGGATTTTTACCAAACCATTTCACACCACTTTCATTAGATAAAGATGTTAAAATAGGACTGTTTTCATTGATAATATTTGTAGAATGCATAAAATATTCCGTTATTAACATTACATTATTTTTATCAGATTTATTTATCAACTGAATGCCGTCAGCTAAATTGTTATAACGCATATATTTTAAACTATGACATCCTTGACAATAATCAAAAAAAACTCTAGCCCCTCTTTTAAGCGCAGCTCCATCCTCTAAATCAATTGTTACTTTATTTAATTTAATATCACTACTTGCATTTACATTTGTTATCATAAATGTAAATATTACGAAAATTATTATATTTTTAATTTTAATCATTTTTATTTTACTCTATCAGGAACTTTTTTTGTTTTTTCTAAAGATGTATATATAGGCATTAATAAAAAAAACGCGAAATAAATAAATGAGCAGATTTGTGCCAATAAGGTTTTCATTTCACTTGGTGGTTCCATTCCTAAATAACCTAATATAAAAAAACTTATCGTAAATATCATTAAAGCTATTTTTGATAATAAACCTTTATATCTTATAGATTTAACAGGACTTCTATCTAACCATGGTACAATAAATAAAATCGCTATTGATGCCCCCATAGCAATTACGCCTGCCAATTTATTTGGCACTGCTCTTAATATTGCATAATATGGTGTCATATACCAAACTGGTGCTATATGCTCTGGTGTTGCTAATTTATCAGCTGGCATGTAATTTGGCGCCTCTAAAAAAAATCCATAAAAATCTGGTATAAAAAACACAATATAAAAAAAGAATATAAAAAACACTGAGAAGCCAAATAAATCTTTAATAGTATAATACGGATGCATTGGTATACCATCAACTGGTATTCCATCTTTATTTTTATTATCTTTAATTTCTATTCCATCAGGATTATTTGATCCAACTTCATGTAATGCTAAAATATGCACAGTTATTAATATTAAAAATATTAATGGCATAGCTGAAACATGTAATGAAAAAAATCTATTTAAAGTTGCTCCACTTACAGTATAATCACCTCTTAACCATTCTACTAATGTATTACCTATAATTGGTATTGCGCTAAATAACGATGTTATAACCTGAGCTCCCCAAAAAGACATATTTCCCCATGGTAATAAATAACCAAAAAAACATTCTGCTAATAAACATAAAAAAATTATCACGCCTATTATCCATAACAATTCTCTTGGTTTTTTATATGATCCATATAAAAACCCTCTAAATATATGTAAATATACCACTAAAAAGAAAAAAGAGGCTCCAGTTGAATGCAAGTACCTTATCAACCAACCAAATGTCACATCTCTCATAATATATTCAACAGAATCAAATGCTTCAGCGCTAGATGGATTATAAAACATTGTTAACCATATTCCACTTAAAACTTGCATGCCAAATATTAATATAGATAAAGAGCCAAAATAATACCAAAAATTAAAATTTTTAGGTGAATAATATTCGCTCATATGTTCTTTCCATAATGTAGCTAATGGAAACCTAGTATTTATCCAACAACCAATATTATTTATAAGATTATTCATATTAATACCTTTATTATTCTTCACCAATTCTTAAAATTTTATCAGTTATATATTTATGCGGGGGTATAATTAAATTTGTTGGCGCTGGAACACCTTTAAACACCCTGCCAGCTAAATCAAATTTTGAACCATGACACGGACAAAAAAAACCACCAATCCAGCTTGTATCCACAGCACCTTTTTTAGGTTTATATAATGGAACGCAACCTAAATGTGTACATATACCTATAACTACAAATATTTCAGGTCTTACTGATCTATGTTCATTTGTAGCATATACAGGTTGTTGCAATTCCACTGAATCAGGATCACGTAATTTATCTGTTAACAAATCTAAATTTTTCAAAGCAGTTGTATTTCGTTTAATTACAAACACAGGTTGCCCACGCCAATCTAATGTAATTTTTTGACCATCATCAATTTTTGTTACATCTATATCCACCGGAGCGCCTAACGCTTTGGCTTTTGCGCTAGGCAACCATGATGTAACAAATGGTATTGTAGCAAATCCTGCACCAATTGCTGCAACTGATGAAGCAAATATACTAAGATATTTTCGTTTATTTAAATTTGGATTATTTTTATTCATTATCTTACCTTATAAAAAAAACACATTAAATAATATATCTTAAACTTAATAATAATACAATATTATTAACGTTTTGAATATTGTTCTTTTTTTCTTGCTTTTCTTCTACCAACCTTCTTTCTTTCAACCTTTCTAGGATCTCGTGTTAAAAAACCTAACGTTTTTAACGTTTTACGCAATGTCTCTTTATATTCATCAGTAGAATTCTCATGTAATTTAATTAAAGCTTTGCTAATACCGTGTCTAATTGCCTCAGCCTGACCGGTTAAACCACCACCCTTAACAGTAATTTTTAAATCTATTTTTTGATTAATATTTAAAACCTTTAATGGTTTTTGTAAAATTTTTAATGATCTAGTAGAATCTTTAAAATAATCAGTCATATTATTTATAATAATAGATCCAGTACCAGTTTTTAAAAATATTCTAGCAATACTACTTTTTCTTTTACCTGTACTATATATATATTTATTCATTATTATAAATCCATATTTTTAGGTTGTTGTGCTATATGCAAATGTTTTTCATTTGGATATATTTTTAACCTTTTTAATAAAATTTTTTGTAATTTATTTTTAGGCAACATACCTTTTACCGCATTTTTAAGTATAAAATTTGGATTTTTGTTTAATATATTACTTAAATTATTAAAGCGTAAACCACCTGGAAAACCAGTATGTTTATAATATATTTTATTTTTAAGCTTGTTACCTGTTATTTTAATTTTTTTAGAATTTATTATAATTATTTGACTTCCGTTAACCACATTAGGTGAATAATTAACCTTATCTTTTCCCATTAATTTTAATGCTATTTTTGACGCAAATCTACCAAGAATTTTATTCTCAGCATCACATATTATCCAATTATTTTTTTCTTTTATTATATTTTTTTTCATATTTAATTACATATTTTATATTTTACAATGTATTTTTACTATTTTATAAAAAAATATAAAAAAAACAAACACTAATTGTTTTATTTTATGTTTTTATAATTTTATACTGTTATAAAAAAAGGGTTTTTATGAAAAAAAAAATTATTGAAATGAAAGGAGTAGTAACAGAAAGTTTACCAAATGCTACATTTAAAGTAAAATTAGAAAACGATCATATTATAATAGCACACATTTCCGGTAGAATGCGAAAAAATTATATACGTATTTTAACTGGCGATATTGTTATAGTGGAAATATCACCATATGATTTAAATAAAGGCAGAATAATATATCGAACTAACGAATAACACTACACGCCCGGAAGGATTCGAACCTACGACCTTCTGGTTCGTAGCCAGATGCTCTAATCCAATTGAGCTACGGGCGCTATTATTTTCGGAGAGAGTGGGATTCGAACCCACGATGATTTATAACAAACCATTCTCCCTTAGCAGGGGAGCGCCTTAAGCCGCTCGGCCATCTCTCCTTTTAAAAGAATTATATTTAATTGTTAAATTAATATCAATTTTTTATAAATTGTTATTTAATAATGTCTATTATATTAAATTCTGATACTATATTTATATTATTATTTATTTTAATTACATATGGTGAGAATTTGAAAAAAACTTTTTTTTTAATTGAATATGGTTGTTTAAAAAATAATAAATTAATTTTTTTAACATCTTTAAAACTAAGACCTACAAAAAACATAATAAAAAAAAGTTTATATTCATGGATAATTTATTATATAAACTCATTATATATTATAGACTTTTTTTCAGGCACAGGAATTATATGTTTTAATCTTTTTTCTAATGGAGCAAAAAAAATTATCATGTTAGAACAAAATAAATTGTTTTTTAAATATATTAATTTAAATAAAATCAAATTAAATTTATATAATAATTTTTTTATTTATTTATTTGACTCCATGATATGGTTGAAAAATTTAAATATATTAAATGTATCATTAATTATTATAGATCCACCATATATATATAACTTATATAATTTTTTATTACAATTAAATGCTATTTTTTTTTTAAAAAAATATTTATTAATTTTCCTTGAAACTAATAAACACTTATTTTTTAAAAATTATTTTTTAGATATTTTTTTATTAAAAAAAAAACAAAGTGGTCAAACTAAATTTTATTTTTTAAAAAAAATATAATAAATTATATGTTGTTTTTTTTAGTTGGTGGGTCAATACGCGATAAATTATTAGGCAAGAACATTACTGAAAGAGATTGGATTGTTATTAAATCTAATTTTAAATTTATGTTTAAACTAGGATTTAAACTTGTTGGTAAAGATTTTCCAGTTTTTTTACATCCTATAACAAAAGAAGAGTACGCTTTAGCTAGAAAGGAAAAAAAAACTGGCCATGGATACCATGGATTTTTATGTTACTTTTCTAAAAACATTAATTTAAAACATGATTTATTTCGCAGAGATCTTAATATTAATTCTTTAACATTATGTAATAATGGATATTTAAATGAATCATTTTTATGTTTTAATTATTTTAAAATAAAAAAAATCTCACATATATCCTACGCGTTTTCAGAAGACCCATTACGTATTTTAAGATTATCACGCTTTTTTGTTAAATATTATAACCACGGATTCCTAATTTCATCATTCACATATTTTTTAATAAAACATATTATTAAAAATAAAGAATTAAATTATTTAGTCTTTGAAAGAATATTAAAAGAATTTTATAATTCATTTAAATATAATATGTTTTTTAATTTTTTTAATTTTCTTTTTATATGTAATGGATTAATATTTATTTTTTATGATTTAAATAATATATTTATATTTTCAAAAAATTTTTTTTTTAATCCTTACTTAAACTTATGGAATAAATTATGTAAAATTTCTATTATAATAAACAATTATTCAAACAATAATTTTATAAAATTATTTCTTTTATTTTATAATTTTAAAAACAAATTAGTTTATTCATATTTAATAAAAAAAAAATACACATCTTTGCCTTTATGTTATTATAAAACAAAATTTTCTATATCCAAAAAAAACTTCAAATTTTTAAAAATGTTATTTGTTTTTAAAATTTTTTATTATAATTTTTTTAAAATTAAAATAAAAATAATTATCTTTTTTTTGAAAAAAATTAATATTTACAAAGAAAAAATAAAAATAATAAATCTAATTTTATTAAATGATATTAATTTAAAATTAAATAATGAAATTAACTTTTTTTATAAAAAATATATAATATTACATTTATTTGATTATTTAAATAAAAATATACACAATAAAAATAAAACTAAATCTATGATGTATTTTTTTAAAAAAAATAAATTATTTTTTTATTTTAAAGATATATAATTATTGTTTATAAATATAATGTGTATTATTTTTATTATCTATTAATATAATATTCTTACTATTTAAATATAATCGTATACTATCTGCTAATACCCAATTATAATTTTTTCTTGCTAACATTCTTTTATTAATTAATAAATCAAGTTTTTTTTTATTTATTTTAGTTTTTTTTTTAATTATATAATTATAATTAAATAAACCAATTATATTTCCAAGATAATATAATGTGTTTTGCAATTTAACTTTATACATTAAATCACTATTATGTTTAATATTATTATTTATTTCAAATAAAATTGATACAGCTTTTGGTGTATTAAAATCATCATTTAAAGCTAAAAAAAAAGCTGATACATAACATTCATCCAACATTGTTTTATCTATCATATTATTTTTTTTAATATTTTTATATAAATTTTTTAAAGAAATGGTTGTCTTTTCTATAACATTTATTGAATAACTTATTGATTTTCTATAATGTGTTAATAAAAAAAAAAATCTAATTTCCTCTTCATTAAATATTTTTAATAAATTTTTTATTAAAACATAATTATTTAATGATTTTGACATTTTTTGTTTATTAATTTTTAAATGACCTATATGCATCCATATTTTAATAAAATCAAAATTTTTTACTATATTTATTTGTGCTAATTCATTTTCATGATGTGGAAATAACAAATCCTTACCACCACCATGTATATCTATCATATTTTCACCATAATACAACGTCATTGCAGCACACTCGGAATGCCATCCAGGTCTACCATTTCCCCATGGTGATTTCCAAAAAAGTTTATCATTTTTCCATAATGTAAAATCTAAATCATATTCCTTGCCTAATAAATTTTTAACGCTTATTTTAGACTGCGATTGTATTGTTTTAGATAAAACACCATATGATTTATACTTTCTAATATTATAATATATATCATTATTTAAACCAATATACGCATATTGCTTTTTTTTTAAAATATTAATTAATTGTATTATATTACTTATAAAATTTGTCGCTTTCGGTTCAAATGTTGGTTCTATTAATTTTAACAATTTATTATTACAATGCATCTTATTAATAAAAATTGTTGTTATATTTTTAATTGATATATTTTTAATTAATGCTTTCTTTATTATTTTATCATCTATATCTGTTATATTTCTTATTAAAATTATTTTAAATTGTTTAAAAGTTAAATAACGTGTTATTACATCAAAAACAACAAAAAATCTAGCATGGCCTATATGACAATTATCATGTACTGTTATTCCACATGTATATATTTTTATTGTTTTTTTAGTTATAATTTCTTTTTTTTGAGTTAATGTATTATATATATGTATCATAAATTTGATTAATTTATTAAATTTTATTACATTTTATTTAAAAAAGTATATAAGTAGATAAATAATGAATATACATTTTATAGAATTAAGAAAACGAATGCTTTTAAGTATATTTTTTTTTATTAATATATTTTTAGTATTATTTTATTTTTCTGATATAATTTATGACCTGTTTTCCATGCCTATCAGAACTCAAATGCCAATAAATAGCAACATTGTTGCCATTAAAGTAACATCAACCTTTTTAATTCCATTAAAATTATCATTCAATTTAACTTTAATTTGTAGTATACCTTTTTTTATTTTTCATATATGGAATTTTATTGCACCAGGATTATATGATCATGAAAAAACTTCTATTTTACCATATTTATTTTTTAGCATTTTACTATTTTTATTAGGCAATATATTTGCTTTCTATATCTTATGCCCCATTGCTATCAATTTTTTTATGACATGCTCTCCTAATAGTGTATCCATAATGATTGGTATTAATTATTATATGGATTTTGTTTTTTCTATAATGCTTGCTGCTGGTTTTTCATTTCAAATTCCTATTTTAATTAATTTTTTAATACGCGTTAATATTGTTTCTAAACAATATTTATCATCCAAACGTTCATATGTTATCATTTTATCATTCATTTTAGGAATGATATTAACGCCACCTGATGTTATTTCTCAAATTTTATTAGCTATTCCTATTTGTTTTTTATTTGAAATCGGATTATTTTTTTCAAAATAGGGCTATAAAGCCCTATTAATTTTTTTTATTTTATTTCATTTTCTTCTAATTCTTTCATTTTACGTTTTGTATTTTCATCAACTTTAACGCTTAAAACTTTTACAGCAAATATCCATAAAATAGTTATAAAAACAAAAACAATAAACGCTATATGTGCTATTGATAAAACATTTGTTGTTGCCATTATAGATAATAATGTACTTTGAACAAAAGCTCCGCCAGCTTTTCCTGCTCTACCACCAATAACATCAACAGCAGCCTTGCCTTTTGTTTTTAATTCATCATCTAACGGAATATAAGCCATTTCTTTTGTAGGATCAAATAATGAATATTTTACTACTTTTGAAACAATTACTATTGCAGCGCCTAAGAAGGTGGCAGCAGGCACAGGAGTTGTTCCTAAAGATAAAAGTAAATTATTTGTAACACCTTTAATTAAAGTTATATCATTTGCTAAAATAAAACAAAAGAATATTACTCCACCTATTAATATTACAAAAGGTGTAATCACAGCTGCTTTAAACCAACTCAATAACCTTAAAATATTTGATCCAATAAATAAACTAAATAAAATTGTAAGTATTCCAGACCAGGTAGAATAATTTCCCATAAATGCATTATAACCACCTTTATCACCTGAATAATAAAATTTTAATTGTTCTTTCCATTGAACTTCAACTAAATTTATTGCAACACCATACGCCATAATTAATGTTGCTATCAAACCCAATTCTTTTGATTTGAAAATAATTTTAAAACTATCAGATAACCCAGGTTTACTTTTTTTCTTTTTAGTAACCTTTTTTGTACCATCATAATATTTAGGATCAACTAAAACATTTACATACATCCATCTATATATATACATTGTAAGAATACCCATAATGACTACTGTGGACATTAAAAAGTATACTGACCATTTCCATGGATCTTCTGGAAAAAATTGTGTAATACCTGTTGAACAAAATCTAACAACCTGTCCAGACAAAATTAAAGACACATTTCCTACAACCACAAACAAACCATAAAAACGTCTAGATTCACTTATTCTTACAATTTCATTAGCAAATTGCCAAAACATTAATGCTACCATAGCACTACCCCATATTTCAGCTAACACATAAAATAAAGAATACGCCCAAAATGCATAAATATTAATGAAACCACTAAATGCCGGATAAGAATTATTTAAATTATTAATTATTTCATTTGACGGATGTAACATCTCAAAATTTGGTTGAATAACAAATGCAAAAAATGCAAAAAATATTAAAAATGGTGTAACTATCACATAAAATATCTTTTCTTTATCAAAAATATTACATAATTTAGCGTACAACATAACAAATATTACTGCAGCTGGAGTAACACAATAAAATTTAAGAAATGGTATAATTCCCGCTCCTGCAGCATTAACCACTAAAGCATCTTTTGTATCTCTAAGTAATGTATAATTAAATAAAATACCAAACATTATAAAACCTAATGGTAGAAATTTCTTTAATTCATCATTATGTATAGGCCATAATAATTGTCTCCAACGACCAAACGTTTGTTCTTTTTTATCATCTGACATTATAATTGCCCCAATTTTTTTTAAATGTAAAAATAAATTATACAAACAAAAAGATATTACTACAATAATTATAAATTTATTTACAATATTGTTTTTTTTTATCTTAGTGTATAATATTAATGTTTATTTTATTTATTTTGGATAATTTTTATGAATGATTTAACACGGCGCTTATTATTTGTAGTTTTAATTTTATTAATATATAGAATTGGTGCACATATACCTGTACCATTAGTTGATACAAAACAAATAATGGATTCATTTTCTGATGATAGTAAAAATATTTTTAGTTTATTTAACCTATTTTCTGGTGGAGCATTATTAAAAGTAACAATATTTTCATTAGGTATAATGCCATATATTTCTGCATCAATAGTTATTCAATTATTAGCATCAACATGGTTACCATTAAAAAAAATTCAAAAAGAAGGTGGGGCTGGCAGACGTAAAATATCTAATTATACACGATATTTAACAGTTATTTTAGCTTTTGTGCAGGCTATCGCAATGTCTAAATTCATATTACATATAAGTTTTAATAATAATTTAAATTTATTACATTATTCAGTTGTTATTTTAACATTAGTGTCAGGAACATTATTTCTAATGTGGTTAGGCGAACAAATTAATGAAAAAGGAATAGGTAATGGTGTATCTTTAATTATATTTACTAGTATTGTATCTAATATTCCAAGAAGTTTTGCTTCAAGCATGGAAAAAATGAGACAAGGTGAGGTTGCTATTATTTCCATGATTATCTTTGCTATTGTTTTAATTTTTATTATACTTTTAATAGTTTTTATTGAAAAAGCACAAAGACGAATTTTAGTTAATTATCCTAAAAGACAACAGGGCAGACGAATGTATGCTGCACAAAGTAGTTATTTACCATTTAAAATAAATATGTCAGGCGTAATTCCACCAATCTTTGCATCAAGCGTTATTTTATTTCCAGTAACACTATTACAATGGATAGATAATTCATTCAATTTTCCTTTTTTAAAAACTTTTATAAAAATGTTAATGCCTGGTAGTTTGTTATATATAGTGCTTTTTGGTATATCAATTGTATTTTTTTCTTTTTTTTATACAAATTTAGTATTTAAATCTAAAGATACTGCAGATAATTTAAAAAAAAGTGGCGGTTTTATATCTGGTATTAGACCTGGCAATCAAACATCAACATATATAGATAAAATTATTAATAAATTAACTTTTTTGGGCGCTTTTTATTTATCAGTAATTGCTTTGATACCAGAATTTTTTGTATATTTTTCTAATATCCCGTTTTATTTTGGTGGTACTTCTTTATTAATTATTGTTGTTGTCATAATGGATTTTATATCACAAGTTCAAGGCAAACTAATATCTAGCAAATATGATAATATATTAAAAAAACATAAAAATTTTAAATTTTAAGGATTAAAATGAAAGTTAGATCATCTATAAAAAAAATGTGTAAAAATTGTATAATAGTTAGACGTTGTAGAGTTCTTAGAGTAATATGTATTAATCCTAAACACAAACAAAGACAAGGTTAATTTAAAAAGGTTTTTTATGATACGAATTTCTGGAATTGTTTTAAATTCTAATAAACATATATCGATTGCATTAAGAAGTATATATGGTATTGGTAAAATTAATTCTATTTATATATGTAAAATGGCTAAAATTTTACCAACATGTAAAGTTAAACATTTAAATGAAAATAATATTTCACACATACAAAAACTTATATCTGATTTTGATGTTGAAGGTAATTTAAGAACTAGAATCAGACTTAATATTAAACGATTAATAGATATTAAATGTTATAAAGGCTCACGACATAAAGCACGACTGCCAGTTAACGGGCAAAGAACTAAGACCAATGCTAAAACTAGAAAAAGAATTAAAAAAAAATAAATCTATAAAAAAATAATATGAAAAAAAAATTTAAAAAAAAACATAAAAAAAATTTAGCTGTAGGCAAAGCGTATATTCAAGCATCATATAATAATACACTAATATATATTTCAGATATTCTTGGTAATGTTTTAATATGGAAAACAGCTGGAACTGAAGGTTTTAAAGGATCTAAAAAAAGCACACCGTACGCAGCACAAGTTGCATCAAAATCTATAGCCAAATTAGCAAAAGATACATTTGGATTAATGTCAATAGAAATATTTGTAAAAGGGCCTGGCCCAGGCAGAGAAGCTGCAATGAGAGGATTGGCTACATATTTAAAAATTACTTATATTGCTGATGTAACTAGCATACCACACAATGGATGTAGACCATCAAAAGAAAGAAGGGTATAATAAAATGGCTCGTTTTTTAAAATCATCATGCAAAATGTCACGTAGAGTTGGACTTGATTTAAATTTAAAAGGTATTGGCGGTAGAAATATATCAAGTAAATGTAATTTAAAAGTTTTTCCTGGACAACATGGAAATAAACGAAAAAAAATTGCTGGCAATTATTCACTTCAATTAAGCGCTAAACAATGTGTAAAATATATATACGGCGTATTAGAAAAACAATTTTTTAATTATTATAAAAAATCTTTAAAAACTAAAACAAATTCAGGTGAAATGTTATTAACATTACTTGAATCTAGATTAGATAATATAGTTTATAGAATGGGTTTTTCAATAACACGAGCTGAAGCACGACAATTAGTATCACACAAATCTATTATAGTTTCATCCAGTAAAACTGAGCGTATTATTAACATTCCTTCCTATCATGTTAATGTTGGCGATATGATTAAAATTAATACCACAAGTAAAAATCAATTACGAATACAACATTCATTAAGATGTGCAGAAAAAGTTGGATTTGCACCATGGATTAACGTTGATGTGAAAAACATGTTTGGAAAATATTTAAGAACACCTGAACGAAAAGAGTTGTCAAGTGATTTAAATGAACAATTAATTATTGAATTTTATTCTAAATAATTATAAGGATTTAAAAGCAAATGTTTGATTTGGTAGATAATTTTTTAAAACCTAAAATTGTAAGTGTATCTGAATTTAATAAAAATAATATTGAAATGATTATAGAACCACTGGACATAGGTTTTGGACATACATTAGGCAATGCTTTTCGTAGAGTTTTATTATCATCTATGCCAGGATGTGCTGTTACAGCTGTAAAAATATCTGGAATTTTACATGAATTTGCCTTTAAACGCGGTGTGTATGAAGATGTTATGGAAATTTTATTAAATTTAAGTGGTATATCTTTTAAAATGACTAAACAAAATGAAATTCAATTAAGTTTAAGCAAAAAAGGGCCGTGTATAATTTATGCATCTGATTTTATCTTACCTAAAAATGTTGAAATCATTAATCCAGATCACGTTATTGCTAATATAGATGAATGTGGTGATTTAGGTATAGATATCTATGTTGTTAAAAGCTTCGGTTATAGAACAAAATTTGATACAGATGGAAATATTGATAATTCATCTGGATGGTTAAAAGTTGATGCTTTTTTTAGTCCTATTGACAGAGTAACCTATGAAGTTGAAAACATTAATTTTAAAAACAAACTTAATGTTGATAGATTAAAATTAAATATTCGTACCAATGGTACTATAACAGGCATAGATGCCTTAAAAATATCATCTAAAATTTTAATTAATCAATTATTAGTATTTGCTGATTTTGATAAATTTGATTTTAAAAAAAAAGATGTGCAAAAAAAAATTATAAATCAAAATCTTTTTAAAACTATTAACAATTTAAATTTAACTGTTCGTTCAACAAATTGTTTAAAAACAGAAAATATAATTTATATAGGTGATCTTGTTCAAAAAACTGAATTAAATTTATTAAAAACACCAAACTTAGGCAAAAAATCTTTAACTGAAATAAAAAACATTTTATTTAATATGGATTTATTTCTTGGCATGGAAATAGCAAACTGGAAAGAAATTAAAGATGATTACAATAAAAATAAATTTATTAATTAAGGTGGTATATGAGACATAGGAAAATTAGCAGACATTTTAGCAGAACAAGTAGTCATAGAAAAATTATGTTTTATAATATGTCTAAAAGTTTAATTAAACATGAAATTATAGTAACAACATTAGAAAAAGCTAAAGAATTAAGACGAGTTATAGAACCATTAATAACATTATCAAAAATATACACATTATCTAATAAAAGATTAATTTTAAAACATATAAAAGATAAAATTATAATCAATAAATTATTTAATGTTTTAGGCAAACGGTATTTAAACAGACCTGGTGGTTATGTAAGAATTTTAAAGTATAAATATAGAAAAGGTGATGCAGCTAAATTAGCAATTATAGAATTAGTAGATAGAAAAATATAAATAAAAATATGTGTTATTATTTTGTTAACATATAATTTTTGGATGCGTAGAACTATTTTATTAGCACGAAAATCATTTTTATTAAAAAATATTCCAATTGGATCAATTATTATTAATAATAATTTTGAAATTGGGATAGGTTTTAATTATTCTAATTTATACTTTTTCACTACAAATCATGGAGAGGTTATAGCTTTAGCACAAGCATCTTTTTATATTTCAAACAAATTTTTAACTGGAAGTGTTATATATATAACACTTGAACCATGTTTTTTATGTTTATCATCTATAATTATATCACGTATAAATAACATTATATTTAGTGCATACAATACTAACAATTTAAAAAATAATTATAACTATAAATACAAATACAAATACATTGGTGGGGTTTTAGAAAAGGAATCGGTAACATTATTAAATAATTTTTTTTTATTTAAACGATATTAATAATAAGAATTATCTTTTATTTCATGTGATGTTATGTCATTTATAATTGTTATTTGTGGAAAATGTTTTTTTACTATTTTTTCTATATAATTGTTTAATGTACTATCAACCATTCCGCACCCCTGACACCCGCCATGAAATTTTATTATTAAAGTATTATTCTTTATAATATCGATTAATTCTATAAAACCACCATGTTGAGATAAAATTACATTTATTTCATTTTCAAATAAATTTTTAATTTTATCTTTAATATTTATAATATTATTATTATTATAGATATTTGGCGCGTTAATTATAAGTTTATCATCTTTAATATCTATTATAGCATCCTCAAGCAATGCGATCGACTTATTTTCTATAAATATTTTAATATTTGTTGTATATATTTCTATATCTTTATCATTTAAATCATTTTTTTTACAAAATGTTATATTAACATGTGCATATTTTGTTAATGGATATATAACTGATATATATGTTATTAAATTTAAATCTGAATCAATGTGA
>CAYVZP010000001.1:24299-33196 GCA_964456515.1 uncultured Enterobacteriaceae bacterium | reverse complement strand
TTTTTTTTACCCAGAGCCGGACTTGAACCGGCACAGAAATAATTCCGAGGGATTTTAAGTCCCTTGCGTCTACCTGTTCCGCCACCTGGGCTAAATCATAATAAGGCTGAGGCCGGAATCGAACCGACATTAATGGCTTTGCAGGCCACCGCATAAAACCATTCTGCCACTCAGCCTTTATTAGCGGGAAACGAGATTTGAACTCGCGACCCCAACCTTGGCAAGGTTGTGCTCTACCACTAAGCTATTCCCGCTTTACCTAATATATATATATATTAATATAATATTTATGTCAATATTTAAAGGAGAGACAGGGATTTGAACCCTGGGAGGTATAAAAATATTCCTCAATGGTTTTCAAGACCATCGCATTAAACCACTCTGCCACCTCTCCGTGCTTTAAAACTTTTCACAAAAATTTTAATTAACATCCCTAAGGGGATTCGAACCCCTGTTGCCGCCGTGAAAGGGCAGTGTCCTAAACCTCTAGACGATAGGGACATAAAAATTAACATTGGAGTTAAGTGGACTTGAACCACCAGCCTTTTGCATGCCATGCAAACGCTCTAACCAATTTGAGCTATAACCCCATATTATATATTAACTCTCTTTATAATATGTCTAATTTTTTTTAAAAGCAAGATACGCCCTGATAAAAAAAACAAATCATATATTGGTTTTTTATTATTACATCCAGTAATTAAAATTCTCAAAGGAATTGCAAGTTTAGAAAATGATATTTTATTAATATTTATAATATTTTTAACATATATCTTAATGTTATTACTTTCCCATTTAAATTTAATATTTTTAATATCAGCATAAATATTTAACAATATAATTATAATTTTAGTTTCATAAAATATTTCTAAATAATTATCAGGTATATCAATCGTTTCAATATATAAATAAAAATTAGATATTATTATTTGCTTCATAGTATTTTCACGCATTTTATATATATCTATTAATGTTTTAATATCTGGACCTAAATTATAATTAATTATGATTTTTTTTTTAATTGGAATAATTTGCTCATATAAAGACTGTGTTGTAGAATGTGTCATATAATATTTATTAAGCCAAATTAATTTTTTTTCATTTATTTCACATGAAGACTTATTTATATTTTTAAAATTAAATAATTGTATCATTTCCTTTATAGAAAAAATCTCCTGATTTTTAAATGACCAACCTAATTTAATTATATAATTTAATATCGCTTGATATAAAAACCCTTCAGTTTTATAATACATAACATTTGATTCACGCCTTCTTTTTGACAAAACGTTTTTATTTATATCTAAAATCATTGGCAAGTGAACATATTTTGGAACAGTTCTTTTTAAAGCGTTAATCAAATTTATTTGTTTAATTGTATTACTTATATGATCTTCGCCTCTTATTACATGTGTAATATTATAATTTATATCATCCACAACACACGCAAAATTATATGTTGGATTAAAATTATTTTTAGCAATTATAAAATCATCAAATTCTAAATTCGACACTTCAATTAAACCTTTTACTAAATCAAAAAAAGAAGTTTTATTACATGTATTATTTTTAAATCGTATTACAAAATCCAAATCATGTTTATTTGCTAAATTTAAACACCTACCATCATATTTCACCTTAACTTTATTCTTAATCTGCATATTTTTTAAATCAGTCAATCTATTTTTACTACAAAAACACTTATAAGCATATCCAGTTGCTATTAATTGTTTAAGCATAATTTCATATTGCGATTTATTTTTTGATTGAAAAATTAAATCATCATCGTAATCTATTTTAAACCAACGTAATACATTAAGAATATCATTTATATATTTTTGTAATACACGTTTATTATCTGTATCATCTATTCTAATTAAAAATTTACCATTATTTTGTTTAACAAACAACCAACAAAAAAAAGCTGTTCGTATATTACCTAAATGAATATAACCTGTTGGGCTTGGAGCGAATCGTGTTATTATCATATTATTTTTATCTATTTTAAAAAAACATTATATAAAATATTGACAAATATATTTAATATATTTAAATATATAATAGGGCTATGTAGCTCAGGTGGTTAGAGCACAGCACTCATAACGCTGAGGTCAGTGGTTCAAATCCACTCATAGCTATTATTAAAAAATATTGTTAAATTATTTTAAATTTTATATTATTAAAATAATTAAGGCTAGATAGCTCAGTTGGTAGAGCAAAGGACTGAAAATCCTTGTGTCGGCGGTTCAATTCCGCCTCTGGCCATACATGTTTTTTATTTTTTATTTTTTATTTTTTATTTTTTATTTTTTATTTTTTAAACTTGGATGATTTATATGATCAGCGCTATTTTATTATGTTTATGTATCCTCAATTTTTGTATAATAACTGATTTAATACAATTATAAAATAAAAACATTTATTTTATAATTTTTTTTTTGTTTTTTTTTATTTATATCATAATATTATTATTATGAAAAATTACTAATATTAAAAAAGATGTTTAACTTTATTTTATTTTAAAAGGCTTATATTTATGAGTGAAAATGATTTTAAAAATTTATATAAAAAAATTTTAATCGATCCACCAATTTATTCCGGAGCATTAATTAAAGGCAATGTTATTGATATAAATAATAATTTTGTTACTATCAACTCTTTTTTAAAATCAGATTGTTATATACCAATAACTCAATTCGAAAACGAAAAAGGGGAATTAGAAATTAAAATTGGCAGTGAAGTTGAATTAGTAATTGATATTGTCGAAGATTTATGTGGTGATATTAGACTTTCCAGAGAAAAAGCAAAACGAATAAGAGCATGGGAACAATTAGAAAATGTATATAAATCTGATAAAATTATTATCGGGTCTGTAATTGCCAAGGTAAAAGGCGGTTTTACTGTTAAATTAGAAACAATTAAAGCATTTTTACCTGGATCATTAGTTTCATTTAGATCTGCTTTAGAATCCAATGATATTAAAGGAAAAGAATTAAAATTTAAAATAATTAAATTAGAAAAAAAAAAAAATAATATAGTTGTTTCTCAAAAATTTATGTTAGAAGAAGAAAATGGTGAAAATATACAAAATCTACTTGGCAATTTAAATGAAGGTAATATTATAAAAGGTGTAATCAAAAATATAACAGATTATGGTGTTTTTATAGATTTAGGTGGAATAGACGGATTATTACACATTACTGACATGGCTTGGAAAAGAATTAAACATCCAAGTGATTTAGTGAAAATAGGAAATGAAATTGACGTTAAAGTATTAAAATTTGATAAAAGTACTAACAGAGTTTCTTTAGGATTAAAACAATTAACTAATGATCCATGGGATGCTATTAGAACAAAATATAAAGAGGGCGTTTCTGTAAATGGTGTAGTTACTAATATAACAGATTATGGATGTTTCGTTGAAATTGAAGAAGGTATTGAAGGATTAGTTCATTTATCTGAAATGGATTGGACAAATAAAAATGTTAATCCAAAAAAAATTGTCAAACAAGGAATGACTGTTAAAATAATTATTTTAGATATAAATACAAAAAAACGACGTATATCATTAGGTTTAAAACAAAATACAATAAATCCATGGATTTCATTTAACAAAAACAGTAATATTGGTGATAAAATTAAAGGACGAATAAAATCTGTTACAGATTTTGGTGTTTTTTTAGAACTAAGTAACGGTGTTGATGGACTTGTTCACGTGTCTGATATTTCATGGAATAAAATTGATAATAATTTTTTAAGACGTTTTAAGAAAAACAAAATTGTAGATTCTGTAATTTTATGCATAGATGTCGATAGAGAAAGAATATCTCTAGGAATGAAACACTTATTCTCCGATCCTTTTACAAGTTATATCACAAACAATAAAATTGGCGATATAGTCAATTGTAAAGCCGAGAAAATAATAAATAATAAATTATTTGTTAAATTAACAGATAATATTAATGGTTTTGTTATATCTGATGATATATCATATTTACAATCTGCACTTAAAAGCAAAAATGCTTTTAAGTTTAAAGCTAAAATAAATAAAATACATATTGAAGATAAATATATTATTTTAAATAAAATTAACAAATATGATCAACCTAAAACATTAGACTCACCAAAAATAATTAAAGCACCAGATCCAAAACTTACGTTAGGCGATTTATTAAAAGAACGAATTTAATCATTATTTTCCACAGTCCACTCTTGTTTAGTATACGTTTTAAAACTAATTGCGTGTATCTCTTTATTAAGAATGTACTTACCTATTATATCATAAATCATTTTTTGTCTTTCTATTAATGTCTTATCATTAAAATCATCTGATATTATTATGGTATTAAAATATTTATTATCATTTGTAAATATTTTAATATCTGCATTTTTTAACTTTTCATTAATTTCTAATTTTATTTTATTTTTTAACATATATACCCCTAAAAATGTTTAATCAATATTTTATTTAAATTATAAATTTTTGCCAATTGTATTAAATGATTGGAAATATTTATTAATTTTATTGTCTTGTTTTTTTTTATAGTTATTTTTATTAAATTTATTAATATTAATAAAATTGCACTATTTGATTTATCTAAATCTATTAAATCTATTATAATATTATTTGATGTATTTTTATTTATTATTTGTTCATACATTTTCAAAACATCCATTACATTATTAATCTTTATATCACCTAATATTTTAATATTATTTTTTGTTATATGTATATATTTATAAATCATTATTATTTAATATTCTAATTTTTTCTGTCGTATATTTTAACCCATGATTTTTTATTATATCATAATATTGTGTTTTCAAACTTTTTAAAATACTTATACCTTCTATTAATATATCAAACACTAACCATGAGTTATCAGATTTTACTAATCTATATGTAATATAAACATTTTTATTATTTTTCTTTATAACACTAGTAATTTGAATTTTTTTTTTATAACATAATTTTTGATTACTTGATTTTAATTTAAAAAAAATAATACTATCATCCATATAATAATATACCGTACGTTTATACGTTTGTAACATTAAATTTTTTAATTCATATATAAAACTTTTCTGACACTCTTTATTAGTTGAATTCCATATATTTTTACCAGCTATACATTCAGCCATTTCATTAAAATTTATATATTTTATTAATGCTATTTCTAATAACGCATCATTTTTATTAATTAAAGCAGGCTTAATTTCAGTTAACACTTCATTTAAAAAAATCACAGGATCCTCACATGCATTAGCTTGAAAAGTGACTAATATTACTAATAATATTATTGTTAAACCTTTCATTTATTAAATACCAATTTAGAAATTAATTCTTCTATTATTATGGCCTGAGATGTAAATATTATTGTATCACCATCTATTAAACACGCATCATCATAACCTAACTCTATTTGCACATAATTTTCACCTAACAAGTTAGTCATAAATATATTAGCAGATGAATCTTTTGGTATATAATCTATATTTAAATGAATAAACATTTCTATCTCCGGAACATATTCATTAAATTCATTTTGTTTTAATTCTATTTTATTAACATAACCTATTTTAACACCACCTATAGTAACTTTAGCCATTTTTTTTAAATTACCTATATTTTTAAACATAGCTTTAATTTTATATTTTTTTTTTGAATACTTTATATCTTGAATATCTGTTATTTTAAATAATATTATTAACATAGCTATTATACCTAATATAATAAATATTCCAACTAAAAATTCAAATTTATATTTAGTCATATTATATCCAATTAAACATTAACGATGTTAAAAAAAAATTAATTATCAAAATTATAAACGTTGAATAAACAACAGTGTTAGTTGTAGAAATAATTATTCCTTCTATAGTTGTTTTACTATTAATACCTTGAAATAACGCAACCCATATTATAACAAAACCAAATATACTACTTTTAATTATACTATTTATTATATCTATTTTAAAATCAATATTATCTGTTATACTTGACCAAAAAATATTATTATCACACTTTAACCATAATACTGTGGCAATATAACTACCAATAATTGCCATCACTATAAATATTATAGCTAATATTATCATTGATATTAACCCGGCCCAAAACTTAGGTGTAATAATTTTACCTATTGGATCTATTCCCATATTTTCTATAGCTAACATTTGATCTGTATTTTTCATTAAACATATTTCAGCAGCAAGTGATGCCCCTGTTCGACCAACAAATAACAATGCACTCATTACTGGACCTAATTCTCGTATAATTGTTAATGAAATCATTTGACCTATTACTTCCTCTGTCCCAAATTTTTGTAAAATATAATAACCTTGAAGGCCAACAACCATTCCAATAAAAAGAGACGATATTATAATTATACCTAAAGATAAAAACCCCATAATATAAAATTGCTTTATAAAATTTCGACTATTTTTTTTTAAATTCATATTACTTGTAACTATATTAATTAATAATATTCCAGATTTACCTATATGTATTATTAAAAAAACTGTTTTCTTACCTATGATTTGTATTATATTTATTATAAAATAAAAATTTGTCATATTATATTTACATTTACTTTATTTGTTATTAATTTTTATAAATTTTTTTACAAAATGATTTTTATTTTTTTTAATATCATTTGAAGTACCTTCTGCTATTATTTTATTATTATTTATTATATATATATAATCTGATATTGCTAATGTTTCATGTATATTATGTGACACGATAATTGTGGTTATTTTTGATAATTTATTTAATAATAAAATAAGTTTAATTAATACATTAATTGATATTGGATCTTGTCCAGAAAATGGTTCATCATACATAATAATACCCGGGTCCAATGCAATTGTTCTTGCCAAGGCTATTCGTTTAACCATACCTAATGATAATTGATCAGGCATCAATAATTTTGCATGCTTTAAACCAACCGATTCTAATTTCATCAAAACTAAATCTTCAATAATATCATGCGATAAATTAGTATGCTCTTTTATTGAAAATGCTATATTTTCATAAACATTTAAATCCGTAAACAATGCACCATTTTGAAATAATAATCCCATGTTTTTTCGTATATTATTTATTTCATATTTATTTAATTTATTTAAACATGTACCATTTATTTTAATAGATCCACTATTTGGCACTAATTGTTTATTTATCAATTTTAATAAAGTTGTTTTACCGCATCCACTTGGGCCCATTATGGTTGTTATCTGATTTTTTTTAATTGTAATAGATATATCTTCAAGTATTATTTTATTAATTCTCTTAAAATACACATTTTTAATTTCTATTATTGACATTTACTTTTTAAAATTGTGGGTGAATGATGGGAATTGAACCCACGACCACCGGAATCACAACCCGGGGCTCTAACCATCTGAGCTACATCCACCATATTTTTCACGCTTAGTAGGAATCGAACCTACAACCCCCGGCTTAGAAGGCCGATGCTCTATCCAATTGAGCTATAAGCGCATTTTTAAATCGGGGTAGAGGGATTTGAACCCACGACCCTCTGCTCCCAAAGCAGATGCGCTACCAAACTGCGCCATACCCCGTTTAATTAATTATAATATATAATTATATTTTAGGTCAAATTTTTTTTATGATAACAAAAATATTTAATGCAAAAAACTATTATGATAATATGTTATTTAAATTATCTCAAAAAATTAATTATATTAATTTTAATTATAATAAAAATTTATATTTATCTATTTTAGTTGTTGGTAATGATTTTTCAAAACATATTTATGTTAAAAATAAAATTTCATCATGTAAAAAAGTTAATATTAAAATATTGCTTTTTAAATTTAGTACAAATATAAGCAATAAAACATTTATTATTATAATTAAATTACTAAATTTAAATAACAAAATAAATGCAATATTAATTCAAATGCCCATTATTACTAGACTCAATAACAATAACATTTTTTCTATTATTAATCTGAATAAAGATGTTGATATGTTAAACCCGTTAAATTTCGGTAAATATATTATGAATTACGAGAAACAGATATCATCATGCACCTCACAAAGTGTTATAAATTTTTTTAAATTAATTAACATAAATTTAAACGGTTTAAAAATTACACTATTTGGTTTTTCAAATATTGTTGGAAAACCATTATTATTTGATTTAAATTACAATGGCGCAACGATCACATTAATAAATAAAACTGACACATGTTTTAAATACATACTACTAAAATCTGATATAATTATATCAGCTATTGGTGTTATCGATTTTTTGTTTTTAAACAATATATCATACGGAACAATTTTAATTGATATAGGAATTAATACTATTAATAATAATTATATTGTCGGTGATTTTTTTTTTTATAAATTTTTAAAAAAAACAAAATATATTACACCTGTTCCAGGCGGAATTGGTTTATTAACTATCATTAATTTAATTTGTAATATAATTAATTTATTTTTAATTCAAAACAATTTAAAAAAAGGTATATTATTATGGCAGGACACAGTAAATGGTCAAATATTAAACATAAAAAAAAAATAAATGATATTAAAAAAAGTAAATTATTCTCTAAAATTGCTAACACAATTACAACATCATTAAAACATGGCGCTGATATTAACAATAATTGTCAATTAAAAAATGCTATTTCAAAAGCTATGACTAAAAATATTAATAAAAATATAATTAATAAATTAGTAAAAAAACATACAATAAAAAATAAAATTGATTTTATTTATTTACTTTTCAAACATAAAACTATATTATTTTTAATTGAATGTGAAAATAATATTAATTATATTTCTGATTTAAAATATTTATTTAATCAATATTTTTATACATATTTAAATACTAATGAAATATCATTATATTTTTCAAAAT
>CAYVZP010000001.1:17226-24199 GCA_964456515.1 uncultured Enterobacteriaceae bacterium | reverse complement strand
CAATATTTTTATACATATTTAAATACTAATGAAATATCATTATATTTTTCAAAATATTATAAAATTGAAATATATTATCATTATAATGAAATATATTTAATTAATACAATAAAATATTATCATATAACAACTTTATTAAATAATATTATTTTATTTATTAATATAATAAATATAAATAAATTTATTAATCTATTTATTTTTAAAACTAAAACAACGTTTTTTTTTAACTCCATTAATAAATATAAATTAATTAATAAAGATGTAAAAAAATTTATTCTAATAAAAAATAAATTATTAAACAAACAATACATCAAAAATATTTTTTATAATATTTTTGATTAATAATATATTTAAAATTGATTTTAATTATAATATTACATATAATTACAAATGGGTTGTTAGCTCAGCTGGTAGAGCAGTGGACTTTTAATCCATTGGTCGTAGGTTCGAATCCTACACGACCCATCTTCATTTTTTATTATTACAGTATTGTTGTTTTAATTTAATCCATTCATTTTCTTTAGGTTTGTTTTCAATAATTAATGAATTATTAAATTCATTTAATAAATTTATTTGATTTAAATTTAAATTAACTGGCGTTTCAACAATTATTTTACAAAACAAATCACCAAAATATAAATCTCTTAAATTTTTAATACCTTTATTTTTAATACGAAAAATTTTATTTGTTTGGGTTTCTTTTGGTATTTTTATTTTTATTTTACCATTTAAATGTGGTATTTCTAATTCACCACCAAATATTGAATGCATCACGCTTATTGGAATTTCACAATATATATTTGACTCCTTACGCGTAAAAATTAAATGTGATTTAATTTTTACTTGTATATATAAATCACCAGCCTCTCCACCATATTTACCAAACTCACCTTCTTTACTTAATCTTATTTTATCATCATTATTAATACCCGCAGGTATTTGTGTTGATAATGTTTTTTCTGACTTAACTCTACCATTTCCATGACATGTAATGCATAAATCTTTAATTATCGACCCCTGTCCTTGACATTTATTACATGTTTGCTGTATTATTATAAAACCTTGTTGAATTTTAATTTGACCATAACCATTACATCTATTACATTGTATAAAAGAGGAAGAATCTTTAGCCCCACTACCTAAACATTTATGACATTTTATATATGTATTAATTTTAAAATTTGTTTTAACTCCCTTAGCTGCATCTTCAAGAGTTATATTAATAACATGTAATAAATCTGTTCCACGTTGATTAAAATTTTTACTTTTTAAATCATTTCCATAATCACCAAAAATATCACCAAAAATATCACTGAAAATATCAGTGAAATGTGATGTTGTATTAGACGTATTTGTATAATCAAAACCAGAATGACCATACTGATCATATGTTTGTCTTTTTTTAGGATTTGATAACACCTCATACGCTTCACCAATTTTTTTAAAATTAAATTCTGCAGTCTTATCATTAGAATTTCTATCTGGATGATATTTCATTGCCAATTTTTTATACGCTTTTTTTATTTCCATACTATCAGCAGATTTATCAACACCTAATATTGAATAATAATCTTCTTTATTCATTAAAATTATTCTTTTTTATCATTAGCTTTTTTATTTTTCACTTCCTCATAATCTGCATCAACTATATTATCCTCAGTTTTGTCTTTAGTAGTTTCATTTTCACCTTTAGTAGTCTCGTTTTCACCTTTAGTAGTCTCATTTTCAGTTTTATCTACATTTGCTTCTTTTGCTTTATTTAAATCTTGTGTTAATTTTACTGACTCTTGATTTAATTCATTTAATTTTTGTTCTATTTTTTCTTTATTATCTGAACTATATAACTCTTTTAAATCTTTTATTAATACCTCAATTTTATTTTTCTGATCTAATGGTATATTATTCTTTGTATCCTTTAATGTTTTTTCCACAGAATGTATAATTGCATCTGCGTTATTTTTCACCGTAACTAAATCAAAAAATTTTTTATCCTGTTCTTCATTTAATTTTGCATCTTGTACCATTTTTTGTATTTCATCATCACTTAAACCACTTGATGCTTTAATAACCATATTTTGTTCTTTATTTGTCGTTAAATTTTTTGCTGATACTTTTAATATACCATTTACATCTATATCAAAACTTACTTCAATTTGAGGAACCCCTCTTGGTGATGCTGGAATATCTGTTAAATCAAATTGCCCCAACAATTTATTTGCTGACACTTGTTTTCTTTCACCTTGAAAAATTCTAATTGTTACTGCAGGTTGATTATCTGTTGCTGTTGAAAATATTTGTTTTTTTGTTGTAGGTATAGTTGTATTTTTTTCTATTAACTTAGTCATAACCTCACCCACAGTTTCTAATCCAAGTGATAATGGTGTTACATCTAATAACAACACGTCTGTCACAGCTCCAGCTAACACAGCTCCTTGTATACCAGCACCAATTGCAACAGCTTCATCTGGATTTATATTTTTTTTAATATTTTGTTTAAAAAAATTTTTTACAATGCTCTCAACTTTAGGCATACGTGTTTGACCACCTACTAACAAAATTGTATTTATCTCTGATAAACTTTTCCCAGAATCTTTTAACGCCTGATCACACGGCTCTAAAGTTTTATTAATCAAATGCTCCACTAATGATTCAAGTTTAGATCGCGTGATTTCCATATTTAAATGTTTAGGACCAGACGAATCAGCTGTAATATATGGTAAATTTAATTCCGATAATTCTTTTGATGATAATTCAATTTTAATTTTTTCAGCACTTTCTTTTAATCTTTGTAAAGCTATTGAATCATTTTTTAAATCTATTCCAGTACTATTTTTAAATTCATTTATTATATAATCTATTAAAGTAATATCAAAATCTTCACCACCTAAAAAAGTATTACCATTTGTAGCTAATACCTCAAATTGATGTTCTCCATCAATTTCTGAAATTTCTATTATTGATATATCAAATGTACCACCACCAAGATCATAAACAGCTATAATTGAATCACCTTTTTGCTTATTCAAACCATACGCTAAAGCTGCTGCAGTTGGTTCATTTATTATTCGTTTTACAGTCAAACCAGCTATTTCCCCAGCATCTTTTGTAGCTTGTCTTTGTGAATCATTAAAATACGCAGGCACTGTTATGACAGCTGATGATATTTTTTTACCATAAAATTCTTCAGCCGTTTTTTTCATTACCATTAATATTTCAGCCGAAACTTCTTGTGGTGATATTTCTTTATCATTTATTTTAATCCATGCATCACCATTTTTAGCTTCAACTATTTCATAAGGAACAAGTTTTTTATTATTTTGTACTAATGCATCATTAAATTTTCGTCCTATTAATCTTTTAATAGCAAATAACGTATTCTTTGGATTAGAAATACGTTGGTTTTTTGCAATATTACCAACTAATTTTTTATTATTTTTTAAATAAGCAACAACCGATGGAGTTGTTCTTGCACCTTCATTATTTTCAATAACTTTAGGTTGTTTGTTTTCAAAAACAGATACACATGAATTTGTCGTACCTAAATCTATACCTATTACAATGTCAGTCATTATTATTCCCCTGTTTTAATTTATTTTATATATTTGATTCTTTTTTTTTAAATATAGTAACCTTTGAATATCGTAACACCTGATCATTTAATGTATAACCAGATTGCAAAACCACATTTATTTTATTATCTTCTATTAAATCATCTACTTTTGAAACAACCTCGTGTTTTGATGGATCAAAATCAGAATATTTTTGTACATCTATTTTTTTTACACAATGTTTTTCAAGCATATTAATTAACAATTTGTAAAATAAAATTATTCCATTTCTATCATTATCTATATTTGTATTTTTAAGACACGCTTCCAAACTATCTAATAATGGTAATATATTTATAATTAATTCTTTATTAGCATACTTTGAAATATTATTAATTTCTTTATTAGTTCTTTTTTTTATATTTTCAACCTCAGCCTTTGCTCTTAAAAACAAATCAAAATTATCCTTTGATTCTTGTTTTAATTGCACAACCTGCTTTTCAAGATGACCAATTAACTCATTATCTTTTGATGCTATATTTTGTTTTTCATCACTCATTTTTTTTATTTTATATTTAGTTACTCTAAAAAATAAGATGGGGATTTTTTTTAAATATTCAAGTTATAATGTTATACATTAAACTAAATTAATCTTTATATATTAAAATAGGTTTAATATAATTTTTAATTACAGAGGTATTAATTATTATCTTATGTATTTTTTTTTTAATTGTCGGTAAATTATACATTATATCTAATAAACTATTTTCTAAAACAGATCTTAAACCACGAGCACCAGATTTCATATTTTTTGATTTTTCTGCTATCATTCTTAAAGAATCTTTTTTAAAAATCAAATCTATATCATCAAGTTTAAATAATTTAATATATTGTTTAATTAAAGCGTTTTTAGGTTTAATTAATATATCAATTAAAGCATTACCATCTAATTGTTTTAATATACTTATAACTGGTAACCTGCCAACAAACTCTGGTATTAAACCATATTTTATTAAATCTTCTGGCTCTATATATTGAAAAATATTTGATTCAACATTTTCATTTTTAAGTTTCGCTGAAAATCCTATTCCACTTTTATTTAATCTGTGTGATATTATATTATCTAAACCAATAAATGTTCCACCACATATAAATAAAATTTCTAATGTATTTACAGAAATTGGTTCTTCTTGTTGATGTTTTCTACTACCCTGAAGTTGAGGTGAAGAAATAGTTCCTTCTATTAATTTTAATAATGATTGCTGAACACCTTCACCTGAAACATCACGTGTTGTAGAAGGATTTTCACTTTTTTTACATATTTTATCTATTTCATCTATATATATAATACCCTTTTCAGCTTTTTCATAATCATAATCACAATTTTGTAATAATTTATGTATTATATTATCAACATCCTCGCCAACATACCCAGCCTCTGTTAATGTCGTGGCATCAGTAATTGCAAATGGAACATTTAAAATTTTTGCTAATGTTTCAGCTAACAATGTTTTACCACTACCAGACGGACCTATTAAAAGAATATTACTTTTATTTATTTTTATATCAGTTATATCATTTACATTATTTATATTTTGCAATCTTTTATAATGATTATAAACTGCCACAGATAAAATTTTTTTAGCATTACATTGATATATTATAAATTTATCCAACACTTTATTTATTTCAATTGGTGTTGGTAGTTTCATTTTTTTTATATCAGATTCTTTTTTTATTGTTCCATCTATTATATCACTACATAACTCTATACATTCATCACATATTAATACATCAGGACCAGCTATCAATTTTTTTATTTCATATTGATTTTTTTCACAAAAAGAACAGAAAAATATTTTTTTTTTAATTTTCGTATTCATATTAATTTTTAATTTATTCTCTTACTTTAATTATTTTGTCTATAATTCCATATTCTACAGCCTCAATAGGTGACATAAATTTATCGCGCTCCACATCCTTTGATATTTTTGTAATTGTTTTACCTGTATGTCTAACTAAAATCATATTCAATTTTCTTTTTATTTTTAACATTTCTTTTGCATGTATTGTAACATCAGTTGCCTGTCCATAATAACCACCTATCGGTTGATGTATCATGATTCGTGAATTTGGCAAAGCATATCGTTTAGTATGATATCCAGCACATAATAATAAAGCACCCATACTACAAGCCTGTCCTATAGCTATAGTATTAATATTAGGTTTAATAAATTGCATTGTATCATATATAGATAATCCGGAAACAACAGAACCTCCCGGCGAATTAATATATATAGATATATCTTTATTTTGATCCTCTGATTCTAAAAACAATAATTGAGAAATTATAATACTAGATACAGCATCATTAATTTCACCAGTTATAAAAATAATTCTTTCTTTTAATAAACGTGAAAAAATATCATAAGCTCTTTCACCTTTATTAGTCTGTTCTATTACAATCGGTATTACATTAGAATTTACAATAGTCATTTTAATTCACTTTTTTAAATAATGTTTTCAAACATATTTCATTATAATCAATTGATATTTTTGTTTTTATTATTTTTATAATTTTATTAAACATTATTTTATTTGTAATATCATTAATTTGATCTTTATTAATATTAATGTTTTTAATCTCTTTGTTTATTTCAATATCAGAAACATTTATATTAAAATCTTTTTTAATTTGTTTAAATATTAATTGTATTTTAAGCGTGCTAATATCATTATTATTATTTTCAAGAAGTGTTTTAGGTAATATAAATTTATGCATATTTAATAATTCTGTTAATAAATCTTTTTGTAATAAATTTTCTGATATATTATTTATTTGTAAATTTAGTTTATTTTTAATAAAATCATTTAAATTTAACTCGCTTTTATTATTAAATTTTATTTTTTCAAAAAACATATTATCTATTTTCGATAATTTATTTTTCTGTATATTTTTTATTCTAAGAAATAATTTATCATTATTAAAATTATAATCATATGTATGTTTTAATTTTTTATTAAGTAAAAAATTTTTTAATTTTATATCATCATTACTTAAATCTAATTTAAAAGATTTATTTTCATAAACAAATAATATTTTATCATGTATTTTATTATATAAATCTATAGTCACAATATTATTTTTTTCACATATTAAATGATTATTAATCCATTGACCATGTAAAGATCTTAATTTATCAATCTCGTTAACAATATCTGTATCAGTAATAGTTACAAAATACTTCTTTATTTTTAAATTATTTAAATTTATTTTAATATATGGAAACACTTCAAATTCCAACAATATTTTAATAAAATCTTTATTTTCTTCTATAATTTTTTGTTTAGGATTATTAACAACCGAAATTTGTTTCTGTTTAATTATAGTATTAAATTCATCATTAATAATTTTATTTATTATA
>CAYVZP010000001.1:0-17126 GCA_964456515.1 uncultured Enterobacteriaceae bacterium | reverse complement strand
TTGTTTCTGTTTAATTATAGTATTAAATTCATCATTAATAATTTTATTTATTATATTATTATAAATTTCCTCACCAAAAAATTTTGTTATAATATTTAATGGAATAAAACCCTTTCTAAAACCTTTAATATTTAACGTCTTTGATAATTCATTTTTTTTTAGTAATATTTTTTTAGTAATATTTTTTTTAGATATATTTAATATTATTTCTCTATTTAATTCTTTTTTTTTAATAAAATTAGTTTCCATATAATAAAACCTATTAATATGCGAAAGAAGAGACTTGAACTCTTACAGGAATAATCCTACTGAACCCTAAATCCAGCGCGTCTACCATTTCGCCACTTTCGCTATTTTAAACTATATAAAATATCACTATTTATTAAAAAAATAATAAACTTATCAATATAATAATATTATTTTCGTATATTTAACACATTTATTATTTCTTTATATTTAATAAAATCATTTTTTTTTATATATTTTAACATTTTTTTTCTTTTATTTACTGCATCCATTAAACCACGTTTTGAATGAAGATCTTTTTTAAATATTTTAAAATGTTCCATTAATTTTGCAATTTTTTTTGAAAATAAAATTATTTGAACTTGAGTTGATCCATTATCACATTTATTAAATTGAAATTGTTTAATTATATCATCATAATTTTTTAAATTCAGCACTATTATTCTCCATATATAAATTTATATATATTTTTAATGTATAATTTAATTTTGACTAACTAAAATAAAATTATTATATTTTAAATAAAGGTTTTATAGATATTATATTTTGAAAGCATTTAAATTTTTTTTAGTTATATTATTATTTGCTCTATTTGCTAGTATTTTTTCATTACAAAAAATTAGTTTAACATATTCTGAACCATTTTTTTTAATTGGATTTAGAATGACTATTGCTGGAGCATTACTAATGTTTTTAAGTTTTAGTTTTAATATAGGTATAAAAAAAATTAAAATATCTGATATTAAATTTTTTATTTATTTATCTTTTTTTAATATTTATTTAAATAGTATTTTAGAAATCTGGGGTTTAAATAACATTTCCTCATCTAAAGCATGTATCATTTATAGTTTATCACCTTTTATTACATCTGTTGTTGCCTTTTTTATTTTAAATGAAAAAATAACAATTAGAAAGTTTTTAGGAATAGTTATTGGTTTTATAGGATTGATTCCAATTATTTTTGCCAAAACACCAGATGAGTTTTTTATACCTAATGTTTTATTTTTTTCATTATCTGAACTATCTTTAATATTAGCTGTTTTTTGCAGTGTCTTTGGATGGATTTTTTTAAAAAAAATAATAACATTAGGTTATTCATTTTTTTTTGCAAATGCTATAAGCATGTTTTTTGGTGGAATATTAATTTTATGTAATTCTTTTATTTTTAATGAATCGTGGAATTTGTTTCCAGTAATTAATTGGAATAAATTTTTAATATATACCTTTATTAGTATATTAATCTCTAATATAATTTGTTTTAATTTATTTGGCTATTTATTAAAATTTTTTTCAACAACATTTATGACGTTCTCAGGTTTAATGACACCATTTTTCGCATCATTTTTCGGCTGGTTATTACTTGATGAAATAGTTTCTAAATGGTTTTTTCTATCAATGATAATATTTTTTATTGGATTACTAATATTCTATATTGAGGAAAATAAATAATTTTATATTTTATTTAAAATATATTTTAAAAAAAAATTTATTTTAATCGCTTTATCATTCAAAAATATTTTTTTATTAAATAAAATCATATCATATAATTTTATATATTTTTGTCTTTTCACTATATTTATAATATTTTTTTTTATTATTTTAAATATTAAAATCTGAAAAACTTCAAAACATGATGCAATATTTTTATAATAATAATTTACATTAATATTAAAAATATTTATTATAAAAATACTATTTATTACTATATTTCTATTTATTGCATATTTTTTTTGTTTTTTAACAATCTTTTGAATAGGTATATTATATTTATAAAAAAAAATATTACATGATTTGCAATTAATTAAACATAATATTTTTTTTTTACTACATAAACTTATTTTAATGATATTTTTTATAATAAAATAATTTAACTTTGTCATGAAATGTAAATAAAATATATAAACTAATAATATCCTTGAATAACTAATATATTTATATAATTTTATCATTATTACTTAACAAATCTTCTATATTATACTTCAATCTAGCCACCTTAATCATAATATGTATAATAAATATACTATAATCTATAACAATCCAATCGGTATTTTCTCCTGCAATTATTATATTTTTAATATTATATTTCATTTTTGCATAATGTGTTAATTTTTTTGAAACAGCTTTAATATGTATTTTTGACATACCAGTTCCAATTATAATACAATCTGTATTCATTATATTATTATTAAATGTTTGTATATTATTTATTTTATTTTTATTCAAAAAATTAATTAAATTATTTAACATTACTCCCCCTGTTTAAATGTGTATAAATTATTATATTTAAAATATTAAACCAAAAATCAGATATATTATTTGTTTTAATATTTATTTCAACATTATGCATATATATTAATATTAAATTTTTATTTATATCACTATTTAAAATAAATTTCTTTTTTACCAAAAATATTTGATTAGTTTCTTTAAAATATTTATATAAAAACAAATTTTTTTTTAATGTAGTTATATATTGAATATTTAATATTAAATATTTTTTTAAATTAATATTTAATAAAATATTATTTAATTTATAACAAGACTGACTATTTATTAATATTACCAAATCCTGTATTATCAATTGAATATTAAAAGTTGTTAAAAAAAAATAAATATTTAACCGACTTATTTTACATTTAAAAAAAATTAAATATTGTAAAAACCATGTAATGGTTATACATTTATTCAATGTACAATCCTGCAATATATTAATTTTTTTTAAACAAATTTTTTGATATGCCAAGATTTGATGGTATATTATACAAACAAATATTATATTTTTAATTATTAATACATCATACAAATCTTGTATTATCTTCAGCAATTTACTTATATCAATTATATTATATATTATTATATGAAAAACTAAATTATTACATTGTTTATTAATAAAATATCCATTTAACATATTTAATTTAATATTAATAATATTATACGATCGATAAATTTTACTTATTAATTGTCTAAAATACTGCACTTTTATCATATTTATATCAAATAATATATACACTCGCTTGTTGTTAATTAATAAATTAAAAATATTACAAATCATACTATTATATTTATAATTTTATTTTTAATATATATAATATTTTTAATTTTTTTATTATTAATAGTTTTTTTTATAACACTATTATTTAAAATATATTGATCCATCATTTTAATATTAAATTCCTGATTAATTTTAATTTTAATTTTAAATTTATTATTTATTAAAATCATTAATTCAAATATATTTATATTATTTTTATTATAAATTTTTAATGGAAAAAATTCATTTATTATATATATCTTTTTCTTTAAAACTACAGTCCAAATAAAATTTGTAACATGAGGTGTGATTGGTGACAACAAAATTATTAATGATTGTGATAATATTCTATATAAATATTTTGAAGCATCAGATATTATTATAATTTGGTCTATTATTTTTAACATACTCATTAATAAAGCTACTATTACATTAAATGAATATGATTTATCTAAAATTAAATTAATTTTAAATAAAATATTATTATAAGCTAATATTATTTTTTGTTCTTTAATCGAATAATTAAAATTAATATTATCTTTACTTAATTTTATATCTCGTAAATTATATGCTATTTGCCATATTTTCGCCAAAAATTTTTTACATCCATTAATACCATTTTCATTCCATTCAAACGACTGTTCTGCAGGAGCTGCAAAAATTATAAATAAACGCAATGTGTCAGCACCATATTTATATATTAATTTTTCCTGATTAGCTATATTACCCTTCGATTTAGACATTTTGAAACCATTCATTAACACCATACCCTGTGTTAATAATACTGAAAACGGCTCAAATGATGTTATAATATTAAAATCCTTCATAAGTTTATGAAAAAATCTAGCATATATTAAATGCATTGTTGCATGTTCTATTCCACCAATATATTGATCTACAGGCAACCATAAATTTAATATATCTTTATTTATATTTTTTTTACATAAATATTTTATATAATACCATGATGATTCAAAAAAAGTATCAAATGTATCTGTCTCTCTATATGCAATAAAATTACATTTACTACAATACGTACTGTTAAAACAATTAATTGATTTCAATAATCTATTATTATAATTTTTAATATATGGCAATATAATAGGCATACATCTTTCACTTTCTGGTAATACACCACATTTTATACAATATATAATAGGAATTGGCGTCCCCCAATATCTTTGTCGTGATATACACCAATCTTGCAAATCAAATGTTGCCTTTTTTTTTAATTTATTAAATATTAATTTACGTAAATATATATATTTTATTACATTACATTTTAAGTGTTTTATTACCTCATGTTTTTTTTTACATATTAAATTATCTGACCTTCCTTCTTTATAACATTTTTTATTATATTTATTTTCTGATTTAGAGGTAAAAATAAAAATTTTATTATTATTCACTGGATTAACTATATATAATTGTTTATTATAACTATTGTGTATGACAGTCCAATGATCATACTCTTTAAAAAATATAATATAATTTATATTATTTAAATCACTAACATTTTTATATGTAATATAAAATATAATATTACTATTAATAATATTCAACTTAATAACATATTTTATATTTTTATTAATCCAATTTACTTGCATGCTTTTTACTTTATCTGGCCAATTTTTTAATATATTTAAATCATTTAATAATTCATTAGCATATGCTGTTATTTTTAAATACCATTGATTTATTTTTTTTCGTTTTATTACAACATTTGATCTCCACCCTCTTCCATTAACCACCTGTTCATTTGCTAATACAGTTTTATCTACTGGATCCCAATTAACAAATGTTTTTTTTTTATAAATTAAATTAGATTTATATAATTTAATAAAAAATAATTGCTCCCATTTATAATAATTAGGCTTAGATGTAGTTATTTCTCTACTCCAATCAAAACTAAAACCTAATAATTTTAATTGTTTTTTCATATTTTTAATATTATCATATGTCCACAATTTAGGATGAACATTTTTTTTATTTGCTGCATTTTCAGCTGGCATGCCAAATGAATCCCATCCTATTGGATTTAACACAGTATACTGTTTAAGTCGTTTGTATCCAGAAATAATATCACCAATAGTATAATTTCTAACATGTCCTATATGTAATTTTCCACTTGGATATGGAAACATTGATAAACAATAATATTTTTTTGTCTTAATATTTTGAATTTGAAAAATCTTTTTTTTAATCCACAAATTTTGTATAAACAATTCTACATTTTTAGGTATATATTTTAATTTCATTTTATATTTTATTATATTATTCTTTTTATAATTTTTTATATTATAATTTATTTTAAAAAATTAAAATAATTTTCATGAATAAAACAAAAATTTTAATTTCATTATCAGGTGGAATTGATTCATCAATGTCATTATTTATATTAAAAACAAATGATTTTTATATTGAAGCAATTTTTATGAAAAATTGGAATGATTCTGGACACATTACATATAAAGATTTTAAAAACGCACTACTTATTTGTAATAAATTTAAAATTAAATTAAATATCATTGATTTATCTAATTATTATTGGAAAAATGTTTTTCTAATATTTTTAAAAAAATTAAAATTAGGTTTTACGCCAAATCCAGACATTGACTGCAATAAAAAAATCAAATTTAAAATATTATTACAATACTGCCTATTTAAATTGCATTTTAAATTTTTGTCTACGGGACATTATTCAAAAATTTTTAATATCAATAATAAATATTATATACAAAATAGTTTTGACTCATTTAAAGATCAAAGTTATTTTCTATCAAATATTAAAACACATATTTTAAAATATATAATTTTCACATTATCAAATTACTCTAAATATTATATAAAAACTATTATTAAAATGTTATATACCTTTAATTATAACAAAAAAGAAAGCATGGGCATATGTTTCATTGGTAATACACATTTTAAAAAATTTATACAAAAATATATTAAAAACAAAACTGGCAAAATTATTATAATACATAATAACACTATTATTGGAACACATAATGGATTACATTTTTATACATTAGGTGAAAAATTATATAATAATAATAAAAACTTTTTTATTATTAAAAAAGATATTACATCTAACAATTTATATGTTTCAAAAAATAATATATCATGTCTAATGCATAATAAAATAACTATTACATTTAATACATGTTTTAACTTAAAAAAAACAACCACATGTTTTTTTAAAATAAGACATCAATCTAAATTACAAAAATGTTTATTAATTATTAAAAAAAACCATTATTTATTATTTTTATATAAAAAAAACATGCTAATCCCAGGACAATCTTTAGTTTTTTATAAATATAAATTTTATTTAAATTATTTTTTAATAAAATAATATTATCTTATAAATTTTATAATAAAAAAACCTTCAATTATATTACAATAGTTATATATAAATATTTTATTATAACAATTATTAAACACACTTTTAATATATAATAAATTTTTATATTTTATAATAATATAATTATTTATTTTAATAAATGAATTTATTTTCCTGGATTTTATTATTTTATTTAATTCTTTAAAATGTATATATGTTGGCGTTTTATAATTATTTTGTTTAATCCATATCTTTAACATTTCATTTTGCAATAATGGAGCTAATGTATTTAAATATATTATAGAAATAAATTTTTCATTTATACCCATTGATTGAAAAAAAAAATAAAATCGATTGTTTATATATAAATTAATTTTTTTTAAAATACTGTTATTTTTCTTTATAAAAAATATATTTGGCCATTTTTTTTTAATTACATGTTTCAATATATTGCGTATATAATTTCTAGATAATTTATTATCAAAATTTGAATAATCTGATATTGTTTGTATTTTATATTTAATTATATAATCAATTAAATCCATTTTATTAATATTAAAAAAAGGACTGATAATATTTATTTGTTTTATAGTCCTTTTTATATTAAACATTGTTAACCCATCAATTCCTGTTCCACGAAATAATTTTAAAAAATAATTTTCAAAAAAATCATCATATGTATGACCTGTTAATAATGTTGCATTTTTATTTATTATTTTTGAAAAAATATTATATCTAATAATTCGAAACCTTTCTTCTAAATTTGTATTATCATATACTTTATTTATATACATATTATATATAGGTATTTTATATCCATTACATATTGTTTTACAAAAACGAGCATGATTATCAGAACTCATGTTATAATTATGATTAATATGAATAGCTTTTATTTTATTTTTTTTATTTAAATATTTATTACATAAATATAATAATACACTAGAATCAATTCCACCACTATAAGCAATATATATATTTTTATGATATATTGATTCAATTATAAATTGTTGAAAAATTTTATTTATTAATATCATTATTTTAACTTCAAATAGTATTTATATATGTTAATATATTTTTTTTTAATAAAATAGTTTATCATGCTTTTACATGATTATATGTATTAATAATAATGAAATTACGTTTAAAGAAAATAAAATATCTTTAAGTAATTTTCTGCATTATAAAAAAAATATTATATGTATTAGTATTAATAATTTTATCAGTGACACGATAAATTTTATATCAAATAATAATTCTATATTTTTTATAGATAATACAAACCCACGTTCATTAAATATTTTAAGACATTCCTGCGCACATCTTTTAGCTCATGCCATTAATAATATTTACATGCACGTTAAATTTGCCTTCGGACCAATAATACAAAACGGATTTTATTATGATTTTCATGTTAATCAAAAAATTATCAATAAATCAATTATTTCAATTGAACAAGAAATGAAAAAATTAACATTAAAATCAATACATATAATAAAAATCAAAATTTTAAAAACAGATTTAATTAAATTTTTTTATAATAATAAGTACAAATTATATATTTTATATAAAATTAAATCTAAATATATCTCATGCTATAAACAAGATTGTTTTCTAGATTTATGCTATGGACCTCATATTAATAATACTAAATTTTTAAAATTTTTTAAATTATTAAAAATATCAGGTGCTTATTGGAAGAATGATCATGAAAATAACATGCTTTATAGAATATACGGAATTATTTGGAATAGTGAAAAGCAATTAAAACAATTTTTAACTCACGAAAACAAAACGATAATTATAGATCATAAAAAAATAGGTAATAATTTAAATTTTTTTTGTTTTGATAAAAATTCTACAGGTGTTATATTTTGGAATAAACACGGATGGATTATTTATAAACAAATTATAAAATATTTAAAAACCATTTTATTTAAAAATGATTACTTTGAAGTTAATACACCTATTATAATGAATATTAATATATTTAATAAATCAGGACATATAAACAAATTTAGCAATCATATTTTTAAATATTCTAACAATAATAATATTACTGTTTTAAAACCAATGAATTGTCCAGGACATATAACAATTTTTAAAAATTTTTATAAAAAAAGTTATAAAAACTTACCATTTAAAATCATGGAATTTGGATCATGTTTTCGAAATGAATTGTCAGGATCATTATATGGATTAATGCGATTAAAAAATTTTATTCAAGATGATGGACATATTTTTTGTTCTCAACAAGATATTTATACTGAAATAAAAACATTTATTATTTTATTAAAAAAAGTTTATTTTAATTTTGGTTTTAAATTATTTAAAGTTGTTTTATCTAAAAGACCGCTGATTATAAAAAACAACTATAATATATGGCATGATGCCGAAATTATATTAAAAAAAGCTCTAATTGATTCCAAAATAAAATATTCCCTATCTAATGATGGAGCATTTTATGGGCCTAAAATAGAATTTGCATTAAAAGATGCTTTAAATAGAATATGGCAATGTGGAACAATTCAACTTGATTTTTTTACAGCAAAAAAATTAGAAGCAAAATATTCTGATAAAAATAGTTTATTAAAATATCCAATAATTTTACATAGAGCTATACTTGGATCATTAGAAAGATTTTTTGGTATTTTAATTGAAAATAATTCTGGTGTTTTACCCTTTTGGTTGTCAGCAATTCAAATAGAAATAGTATATATTAATGATACATATTTAGATTATACAAAAAAAATATATAATATTATTAACAAGCAATTTAGAATTAATTTGTTTATTAGTAATGAACGATTAGATTATAAAATAAAAAAATGTATTTTAGAAAAGATTCCATATATAATTATAGTTGGTAAAAAAGAATATAAAAAAAATGTTATTAGTATACGATTGTTAAATTCTAAAACATATAATAATATATCTGTGTGCAAATTTATTAAACTACTTAAATTAGGAATTATATAAAGGAGAAATATTATTGATAAATTAAGAAAACGAATAAATAATGAAATTAAAACACATCAGGTTAGATTAATAAACAATAATGGAGAGCAAATTGGAATAGTGTCAACAGATTACGCTTTAATGGAAGCAAAAAAATTAAATTTAGATTTAGTTGAAATACAACCTAAAACCGTTCCGCCAGTTGTAAAAATTATGAATTATGGTAAATTTAAATTTGCTGTTAATAAAAAAAAAAATATTGCAAAAAAAAAACAACGTGATTTAAAAATAAAAGAAATAAAATTTAGACCAAACACTGGTAATAATGATTATTTAATAAAAATTAAAAACATTAAAAATTTTTTACACAATGGCAATAAAGCTAAATTAACTATCTGTTTTAAAGGAAGAGAGATTATTCATAAAAAAAATGGTATAATTTTAATGAATAAAATATGTTCTGATTTAAATGAATTTAGTAAAGTTGAATCATTGCCTAAATTTGAAGGAAAAAATATTATTTCAATTATACGTCCAATAAAAAAAATAGAAAAAATAATTAAAAGAGATAATAATGATAAAATTTAAAACCAATAAAAGTCTGGCTAAACGATTTAAAAAAATGAAGAACGGATCTTTTAAACACAAACAATCTCATTTAAGACATATATTAACAAAAAAATCATCAAAAAGAAAAAGACATTTAAGACATTTAAAAATTGTTGATAAATCACATAAAAAACTATTAAAAGAGGCATTAATAAATTGTTAATGAATAATATATTATGAGTAGAGTAAAACGAGGTGTTGTTGCTAGAAAACGCCATAAAAAAATATTAAAACAAGCAAAAGGTTTTTATGGCGCTAGAAGCCGAACATACAGATCAGCTAAACAAGCTGTAATTAAATCATTACAATATTCATATAGAGATAGACGTTGTAAAAAAAGAGAAATGAGAAAACGATGGATTTTAATTATCAATTCAGCTTTAAAAGACTATAACATTTCCTATAATAAATTTATATATAATTTATTAACACTTAATATTAAATTAAATAGAAAAATGCTTCATTTTTTAGCTATACATCATACAGATAAATTTAAAATGGTTGTCAATAATATAATAAATATAAAATAATGTTATGCAAAATTTTTATAAATTATTATTTAATGATTTTTTAAATGATTTTAATAATATTAATTCTTTAAATGATTTTAATAACATTAAAATAAAATATTTAGGTAGAAATGGATTAATTAATAAAACATTTGATTTTATAAAAAAAGATAAATGTAATAATAAAATAAAATTATTTAAAGATTTAAATTTTATAAAAAATGACATACAAAAAAAAATTGATTTATATAATAATAATGATAATGATACATATTTAAAATATAAAAACTTTGATATCACACTACCACCAATAGGAAATCAATTAGGATCACAACATATTATTTCAAAAACTATTAATGACATTAAATTTTTTTTTTTAAATATGGGTTTTAAAATATCTGATGGATATGAAATTGATACAAGTTATTACAATTTTGAAGCATTAAACATGCCTTTATTACACCCATCAAGAAATCTAAATGAAACATTTTATATTTCAAATAACGTATTATTAAGAACACATACATCTAATATGCAAATACATTTAATGCAACAAATAAAACCACCATTAAAATTTATATCATATGGTAAAGTTTATCGTAGAGATTTGGACGCGTCACATACACCAATGTTTCACCAATTAGAAGGATTTATTATAGATAAAAATATATCAATATCAAATTTAAAATATTTAATCTCAAATTTTCTAACCTTTTTTTTTAAAAAAAAGGTAGATATTAAATTTAGATCATCATATTTTCCATTTACAGAACCATCAATGGAAATAGATATAAAATGTATTAAATGTAATGGACTTAAATGTTCTTTATGTAAATATAGTGGATGGATAGAAGTTTTAGGTTGTGGTTTAGTTCATTCAAACGTTTTAACTAATTGTGGTATTAATAATAATATATATAGCGGATTAGCATTTGGAATGGGAATAGAACGATTATCTATGATAAAATATAGAATTGATGATATACGATTATATTTTGATAATAATATTAATTTTTTAAATCAATTTTAATTATATGAAAATTGATAAAAAAATGTTAATAGATTGGATCGGGCCTGCAATCGATGTTAATTATATAATTAATAAATTAACATTTATCGGGTTTGAAACATACATAAGCGACGACTTTTTAAATATATCTATTCCATACAACAGAAGTAATTATTCTAATTTATTTTCATTAATTAATGAAATATCAAAATTCTTAGATGTTCCATATTTTAAAATAAAACAACAAAAAATTTCTATAATAAATGATTTTAAAAATAATTTAACTATCAATATATATCACCAAAATTTTTGTCCACTTTATTTTACAGCTATAATAAATAATATTAATACATTTAAACAAACACCTAATTATATAAAAATTATATTAAAAAATAATAATTTTAAATTAAATAATTTCGTAATTGACATATTAAATTATGTAACATTTCTTACTGGACAACCATTACATGCTTATGACGCTGATAAAATACATGGATCATTAAATTTAATAAAAATAAATCATGATATAATATTTATAACTATAAATAATGAAAAAATATTAATTAAAAAAAATTCATATGTTATCTGTGATAAAAATATTATTATAAGTATACCAGGGGTAATTGGTAGTTTTTTTACTAGAATTACAAATAAAACACACAACATAATAATAGAAAGCATTTTTTTAAATAAAGAGTTGTTTAATACATGTGATAATATTAAAACATTATCATCAAATTATTTTTCAACAGGTGTTATTTTAAATCATAGCAACATTGCAATAACATTAGTTTTACAATTATTGCAAAAATATCAGATAATTAAAATAAGTAACATACTAGAAATTAAAAATATAAAAAAATTACCTACAAAAAAATATATTATTTTATATAAAAAAGATTTTATAAATATTTTAGGATATGATCTAGACAACACTATTATATCAAATATATTTAATAAAATAAATTTTAAATTTAAATATTATAATAATTACTGGACTATAGAAATACCATACAATAGATACGATCTTTTATCTAAAGAAAATATTGTAGCTGAATTTTTAAAATTTTATGGTTATAATAAAATTTTATTAACACCAATTAAAAATAATTTTATTACAAAATATAATGATATATCCAATTATAATAATATATCTAATTATTTAATTAATCATGGTTTTAATGAAGTAATTAATTATAGTTTTGTTTATTCAAAATATGAATTTTTTTTATTTGATAATACTAATTTTATTTATTTAAAAAATGCAATATCAGAAAAAATGAATATAATGCGAACAAGTTTATTACAAGGATTACTAAAAACAACATCATTTAATTTAAATAGAAACAATCATACTATTAATATTTTTGAAATAGGTAATGTTTGGTCTAATAATAATACATCTTCTATTTTAAAATTAGCATGCATTTGCACTAAACATAATTTATATACAAATATATATAACACTAATGATTTTTTTTTTGTTTTTAAAAATTATTTATATAATATCATCAAATATATTTCAAAAAAATATATTATATCTTTAAAAAATAATATTAAAAAAATTTTTAATAATAATATATCATCTAATATAATTATCAATAACAAAATAATTGGCATAATTGGTTTATTAAATGACACTATTTTAAAACATTTTTCAATTAAAACAGACTTATTTTTTTTTGAAATAAATTTAACAGATTTAATTTTTGAAAATAATATTATATTTAATCATATTTCCAAATTCCCAAATGTTAAACGAGATATTTCCTTTATATTAAATTGTAATATTACATACATTGATATATGCACTGCTATTACTAATTTAAATATTACTAATTTAGTTAAATTTAATTTTAAAAGTATTTATTTTTTTAATAATAAAAAAAGTTTAACTATAAATTTTATTTTTAAAAGCAATACAAATACATTAATTGATTCAGATATTAATAATTATATTGAAATTATTTCCAAACATATTATAAAAAAATTTAATGCTAAAATTAAATAATTTATAATACATGACTAAAATAATTCTAAGTTTTGAAAGTTCATATGATATAATATCAATAACACTATTAAAAAATAATATTGTATCATATGTTGAATGTTATGGAAAATTTATTACATCTAAATATATTTTAAAATTTATTAAATATATTTTATTAAAAAACAATTTATCTATTAATAATATAAATGCTTTATTAATAGGTGGTGATTTCAGCGAGTTTACTGGTATTAGAATACTATTATCAGTAATATATTCACTATCATTATCTTATAATATTCCAATTTTTAAAATAAATTCAATGCAAGCAATATGTTTAGAAATTATTAATATGAATATTACTAAATATATTTTTATAATAATTAATTTTAAAAATAATTTTTTTTTTGGTAATCTTTATTGTAATATATCAGGAAAATTAATTGTTATATTAAAGTATATCCAAATTCATATATATGAATATATATATTTTAAAAATATTTTATTTTGTTTTATAAATTTAATTTATTTCAATCATTTTAAAAATATACACAATATAATTTATATTTTACCAAAATCATTATATTTTAATTTAATTTTTTATAATAAAACAATATTACAACATATTATCAATCCAAATTATATAAATATATATTATTTAAATAAATTAAATTATTCTAAATACACTTAATTATAACAACATTTTTATATGACTAAAATAATACTTATTAATAAAAATGAAATTGGAGATATAAGAATTGCTTTTTTGGAAAATGGAAGGTTATTTAATTTTGAAATAGATAATGTTAATAACAAACAAGAAAAAGGTAACATATATAAAGGTTTTATTACAAAAATTGAAATAGGGTTAGATGCTTTATTTATCGATTATGGTGTAAATAAAGATGGTTTTCTTTCATTTAAAGAACTATCTAAAAATTATTTAGATAGATTTCGATTATATGATATAACCGATCCATTAATACATGAATATTTTTTACTTGGACAATCTTTTATTGTTCAAATAGAAATAGAAGAACGATCTGGCAAAGGTGCGTCATTAACAACATATATTAATTTATCAGGCTGTTATTTAGTTTTAATGCCATACAGCTCTCATTTAAAGGGTATATCAAAAAAAATAAGTGAACTAGAACGCTTTGCATTACGTGAAATTTTAAATAATATTATATTTTTTAATGATATTGGTATAATTATTAGAACCTTTGGATATGGTAGACATTTAAATGATTTTAAATGGGAATTATTTATATTATTATCACAATTAAAATTTATAAAAGTATTATTTAACGAATCCATTTATTCAATTAATATGATTTATGAACATAACAATTTATTATTACGAACTATTAAAGATTATTTAAAATATAATATTTCTAAAATTATTATGGATGATTCTAATGTTTTTAATTTATTATATAAATATTTAAGCATTATTAAATCAATTTATTTAAATAAACTTTTTTTATATAGTGAATTTATACCATTATTTAGTAAATATGAAATTGAAAAACAAATTGAACTATTATTTAAACGTGAAATTTTTTTATTATCCGGAGGATCAATTACAATTGATTGTGAGGAAGCTTTAACATTTATAGATGTGAATTCATCTAAAGCAAATAAATGTGACAATGTTGAAGAAACGGCTTTACAAATTAATTTAGAAGCATTAGAAGAAATTGTAAAACAATTAATTATACGTGATTTAGGTGGATTAATAATAATTGATTTTATTGATATTGATATTGATGATTTTTTTTTAATAGAAAAAAAAATAAAATATTTATTATCATTTGATAAAGCAAAAATTCGAATGGAAAAAATTTCAAAATTTGGATTATTAGAAATGTCTAGAGAAAGAATAAAATCATCATTTTTAGATTTTGATTATTTTACTTGTTATAAATGTTCTGGAACAGGTAAAACTTTAGGTATTAAAATGTTATGTTTGAAAATTTTATATTTATTAGAAGAAGAGATAATAAAATATAATATATATCAAATAAATTTAGAATTACCTATTAATACATTAAATTATTTAACAAATGTTTTTAAAAAAAAATTATATCATATAGAAAAAAAATATAATATAATACTTATTTTAATTTCCAATAAATATTTATATATACCTGATTATAAAATATACTGTTTCAAATTTACTATTAATAATACTACTACAAATTTAAATCAACTAATGATTAATAATTTAAATTGTTTCAATACACTATTAAAAAATAATAAAAAACATTCAAATTTATATACTTATAATATAATTAATTCAATTTGGATTTTTATAAAAGAACATAACATGCCTGGCGGTGACCTACTTTCGCTATAAAACTATCATCGGCGCTACATGGTTTAACTTCCGAGTTCGGAATGGATTCGGGTGGGTCCCATGCGCTATTGCCACCAAGCAATATAAAAAATAACTATTTTAAGTGTAAGGTTAAACCACACGGTCAATTAGTACAGATTAGCTCAACATCTTACAATGCTTACACACTCTGCCTATCAACGTTGTAATCTTCAACAGACCTTTAGAAGGATTAAATCCTATGGGAAAATTAATCTTGAGGGTGGCTTCCCGCTTATATGCTTTCAGCAGTTATCCATGCCGTACATAGCTACTCGACAATGCAATTGGCATTACAATCGAAACACCATAGGTACGTCCACTCCGGTCCTGTCGTACTAGGAGCAGCTTCTCTCAATTTTCCAACGCCCACGGCAGATAGGGACCGAACTGTCTCACGACGTTCTAAACCCAGCTCGCGTACCACTTTAAATGGCGAACAGCCATACCCTTGGGATCTTCTTCAACCCCAGGATGTGATGAGCCGACATCGAGGTGCCAAACACCTCCGTCGATGTGAACTCTTGGGAGGTATTAGCCTGTTATCCCCGGCGTACCTTTTATCCGTTGAGCGATGGCCCTTCCATGCAGAACCACCGGATCACTAAAACCAACTTTCGTTCCTGTTCGACTTGTGTGTCTCACAGTCAAGCACCCTTATGCTTTTGCACTCAAAATATGATTTCCGACCATACTGAGGGTACCTTCGCGCTCCTCCGTTACTCTTTAGGAGGAGACCGCCCCAGTCAAACTACCCACCATACACTGTCCCCAACCCCGATAAGGGGTCTAGGTTAGAACCTCAAACATACCAGGCTGGTATTTCAAGTGTGGCTCCACTGCATCTAGCGACACAGTTTCAAAGCCTCCCAGCTATCCTACACAAGTAGGTTCAAAGTTCAGTGCAAAGCTGTAGTAAAGGTGCACGGGGTCTTTCCGTCTAGCCGCGGGTACGCTGCATCTTAACAGCGAGTTCAATTTCACTGAGTCTCTGGTGGAGACAGCGTGGCCATCGTTACGCCATTCGTGCAGGTCGGAACTTACCCGA